>NZ_BAAFRY010000006.1:0-101839 GCF_045866295.1 Ferrigenium sp. UT5 | reverse complement strand
GTGGGACTACAAAAGCGAAGCGTGGGCGCGGCGCTTCTTCGAGAATTGGAAAGCCAGCCTGAAATGGCAACGGTTGAAACCCTACGAGAAATTTGCCGCGATGATCGGGCGTCATTGGGATGGAATCGCCGCCTATTGCAAGCCGGAGAATAAAGTTTCACTCGGATTCGTTGAAGGACTCAACAACAAGATACGAGTCATCCAACGCCGTGCGTATGGACTGCGCGATGAAGAATATCTGCGGCTGAAAATACTCACGTCCATGCTCCCGAGGCTCTAAAAAACATGAAATTTACCCACACTCTTTCACGAAGACCCAATGAATTAAAAGCGACGGGCATCCACGTTGGCTTGCTCATCAATTTTGGACGAAGCAAGGTTGGCTTCAAGCGTCTGGTTTTTTAATCCGTGTTTCATCCGTGTTCATCCGTGGCTAATTAAAAACTATGCTGTCATCCCCGTTCATCGCGCGCCCGCTTGCCGTCAACCAGATCATGCTGCGCGTGCTGTTGGCGCTGCTCCCCGGCATCGCCCTGTACGTGTGGTATTTCGGCCCGGCGATCCTGGTGTCGATCACGCTGGCTTCGCTCGCGGCGCTGGCGACCGAGGCGCTGATGCTCAAGCTGCGCGGCCGCCCGCTCAAGCCTTTCCTGTCGGACAACAGCGCCCTGCTCACCGCGTGGTTGCTGGCGCTGTCGGTGCCACCGCTGGCGCCGTGGTGGCTGGTGGTCGTCGGTGCCGCCTTTGCCATCGCGGTAGCCAAACAACTCTACGGCGGCCTCGGCAACAATCCGTTCAACCCGGCCATGATCGGCTATGCCGTACTCATCATTTCCTTTCCCCACGAGATGACGCACTGGGTTTCGCCGCAGGTGCTGGGCGGGGTTCACTTATCGTTCGCCGATCAACTGAATTTCATCTTCCGCCACGCCCTGCCGCCCGGCTTGACGCTGGACGCGATCACCATGTCCACCCCGCTCGATACGCTGAAGACGCAATTGCATCTTGGCCTGTCGGTGAGCGATATCCGTGACATGCCGATCTACGGCCGGCTGGCCGGCAAAGGCAGCGAAATGGTGGCTATCGGCTTCGCCCTGGGCGGCCTGTATTTACTGTTCGCGCGCATCATCTCCTGGCATCTGCCGCTGGTCTTCCTCGGCACCCTGTTTGCCATGGCGGGCCTGTTCCACCTGTTCGATCCCGCCCATTATGTCGCGCCCCTGTTCCACTGGTTCTCCGGGGCGGCGATGATCGGCGCGTTCTTCATCCTGACCGACCCGATCAGCTCGCCGACCACCGCCAAAGGCAAAATCATTTTTGCCGCCGGCGCCGGCATCCTCACGTATCTGATCCGCGTGTTCGGCGGTTTCCCGGATGGCATCGCGTTCGCCACGATTCTGATGAACCTGTGCGTCCCGCTCATCGATGCTTATACGCAGCCGGCAATCTTCGGCCGGAAGGATGCAAAAAAATGAAACGCGTCGTCCGTTCCACCCTGCAAACCGCGGTTAATCTGGTGTTTTTCGCCATCCTCGGCACGGCCATCCTGACCGCCACTTATGCGCTGACCCGTGACACCATCAGCGCGACAGTGGCTGCTGCCAAGCTCAAGCTGATCTCGCAGTTGTTGCCCGCAGATAGTTACGACAACGACATCATGCGCGACACGCTCACCTTGCCCGCACATGCATTGTTGGGTACGGACGAGCCTTCGCTGGCACATATCGCGCGGCGCAACGGTGAACCGGTTGCGGTGGTGCTGGAGGTGGTGGCACGCGAAGGATATGCCGGCGATATTCAGATGGTGCTGGCGATCCGTAGCGACGGTGCCCTGTCCGGGGTGCGCGTCATCAATCACAAGGAAACGCCGGGGCTGGGCGACTACATCGACATCGCCAAGAGCGACTGGATCCGCCAGTTCGAAGGCAAGACACGCATGAATGACGCCAACTGGAAGGTGAAAAAGGACGGCGGCCAGTTCGATTCGATGGCGGGCGCCACCATTACCCCGCGCGCCGTGGTCAAGGCCAGCCATCTGGCCCTGCAATATTTCGATACGCACCGCGGCGAGCTGCTGCCGCAAGAGAAAGGAGTTCAACCATGAACTGGAGCGAATTCAAAACCATCGCCCACAACGGCCTGTGGAAACAGAATCCGGGGCTGGTGCAGTTGCTGGGGCTGTGCCCGCTGCTGGCGGTGAGCAACACCCTGGTCAATGCGCTCGGCCTCGGTTTGGCGACCACACTGGTGATCACCCTGAGCAATACCACCATTGCGCCGGTACGCAGCTATGTGCCGAACGAGATCCGCATCCCGGTGTTCGTGCTGATCATCGCGGTGCTGGTTACGGTGGTGCAGTATCTGATGAACGCCTACGTGTATGACTTGTATCTGGTCCTCGGCATCTTCGTGCCGCTGATCGTGACCAATTGCATCGTGCTGGCGCGGGCGGAATCGTTCGCCTCGAAGAACCCCGCCCTGCCCTCCGCCGTGGACGGCCTGATGATGGGCCTCGGCCTGAGCGCGGTCCTGGCCACGCTGGGCGGGATGCGCGAGATCATCGGCAAGGGCACGCTGCTGTCCGGCATCGATCTGGTGTTTGGCGAGAACTCAAAGGCGTGGGTGATCCATGTCATCCCCGATTATCACGGCTTCCTGCTGGCCATCCTGCCGCCCGGCGCGTTCATCGGCCTTGGTCTCATCATCGCCGCCAAGAACTGGCTCAATCTGCGTGCCGAACGTAAAGTGCGCAGCCAGCCGGTGCCGGTCGCGATGCCCGGGGCCGTGCAGGGATGAATGCTGCCAAGCGGCGGGAAATCTTCCTGCGTCTGCAAACGGCGAATCCGCACCCCACCACCGAACTGGAATACTCGACGCCGTTCGAGTTGCTGGTCGCGGTGATCCTCTCGGCGCAGGCTACCGACAAGAGCGTCAACCTTGCCACGCGCGAACTGTTCCCAGTCGCCAATACGCCGCAGGCCGTCCTCGCTCTCGGCGAGGACACCCTGCGCGAATACGTGCAGCGCATCGGCCTGTATCAGACCAAGAGCAAACACATCATGCAGATGTGCCGTCTCCTGCTGGAACGACACGGCGGCGAAGTGCCGCAAACGCGCGCCGCGCTGGAGGCCCTGCCCGGCGTGGGGCGCAAGACCGCCAACGTGATCCTCAACACGGCCTTTGGCCAGCCCACCATCGCCGTCGATACGCACATCTTCCGCATCAGCAACCGCACCGGCCTCGCGCCCGGCAAGACGGTGCTGGAAGTTGAAAAGAAACTGCTGAAATTCGTTCCTGATGAATTCAAACTCGACGCGCACCACTGGCTGATCCTGCACGGACGCTACGTGTGTGTGGCGCGCAAGCCGAAGTGCGGCGCGTGTGTCATTCAAGACCTGTGTGAATTCAAGCAAAAGGTGTTCTGATGTTCCAGCCGACTCGCGATGAAGCGCGACTGTTCCTGTTTGAATCCTGGCGCAAGCGATGTGCGGGTGAGCTGCTGTCGCCGCTGGAAGACCTGACCGCGCAACTGATCGGCAAACACCCGGAATATCACACGCTGTTCAACGATGCGCAGAACAACCAGGACAAGGATTACGCGCCGGACGGCGGCCTGGTCAATCCCTTCCTGCACCTGATGATGCACCTGACCCTGGAGGAGCAGCTTTCCATCGGCCAGCCGCACGGCATCCGCGAGCAGTTCGCACGCCTGACGCAAAAGTACGAATCGGAGCACGAGGCGCAGCACGCCATGATGGACTGCCTCGGCGAAATGATCTGGCAGGCGCAGCGCAACAAAACTGCGCCGGATGCCGCCGTTTATCTTTCCTGTCTGGAGAAACAATGAGATTGAGCAAGATCACCACCCGCACCGGCGACGACGGCACGACCGGTCTCGCCGACGGCACCCGCCTGCCCAAGCATCACCCGCGCATCGCCGCCATTGGCAGTGTGGACGAACTCAACAGCCAGATTGGCCTGCTGCTGGCCGAGCCCATTCCGGATGAAATACGCGCGGAACTGCTGCGCATCCAGCACGACCTGTTTGATCTGGGGGGCATGCTGGCCGTGCCCGGCGCGCCGTTCGACGGCGCCAAGCTCGCCCGGCTGGACGGGGCCATCGCGCGGCACAACGCGAGTCTGCCGCCCCTGAAGGAATTCATCCTCCCCGGCGGTTGCCGCGCCGCTGCCCTTTGCCATGTCGCGCGCAGTGTGGCGCGCCGCGCAGAGCGCGATTATCTGCAACTGCAGCAAAGCGAGACCTGCACCCTAGCGGGATTGCATTATCTGAACCGGCTTTCCGACTTGTTGTTCGTGTTCTGCCGCCAGCTGAACCTGGCCGCGGGAAAACAGGAAACGCTGTGGCAACGTTAAGGTTGGCCCGGCGGCGTTGACCGGGTTTTGCGCAGATCAAGCAACGCCATCACGTAGCCCGACAGGCAATAGCCGAAGAACAGCAGGAACAGGTGCAACGGCGGATCGACCGACACCAGGATGAAGAACAGGGCGAACAGGAAGATGACAATGAACGGCACGCTCTTGCGCATGTTGATCGATTTGAAACTGTAGTATTTCAGGCTGCTGACCATGCTCAGGCCGGCAAACACCGTGAGCGCCGCAGCGTACCAGCGCAGGTCGTTGCCGCTGAAACGGTTATCCGACATCACCCACACGAATCCGGCCACCAGCGCGGCCGCCGCCGGGCTGGGCAAGCCCTGGAAATAGCGCTTGTCGATCACGTCGATGTTGGTGTTGAAGCGCGCCAGGCGCAGCGCGGCACCCGCGCAGTAGATGAAGGCGGCGAACCAGCCCCATTTGCCCAGATCGCGGAACGCCCATTCGTACATCAGGATGGAAGGGGCGACGCCGAACGACACCATGTCGGACAGGCTGTCGTATTCGGCCCCGAACTCGCTCTGGGTGTGGGTCATGCGCGCCACACGGCCATCCAGACCGTCCAGCACCATGGCGATGAAGACGGCCACGGCGGCGATCTCGTAGCGCCCGTTCATCGCCTGCACAATGGCGTAGAACCCGGCAAACAGGGCAGCCGTGGTGAACAGGTTGGGCAGCAAATAGATGCCGCGCCGACGCAAATCCATTTTGCTGCGATGATTCATCGGGTTCATGGTTGTCAGCCGAGCTGTGCCAGGATGGTTTCAGTGGCAGACACTTTATCACCGATGCTGACTTTGACGGTAGCGGTCAATGGCAGATAAACATCCACCCGCGAACCAAAACGGATGAAGCCGTAACGCTGGCCGCGGGTCAGCACATCACCCGCCTTGATGTAACACAGGATGCGCCGCGCGATCAGTCCGGCGACTTGCACGAAGGTAACTACCTGCCCGTTGCCGGTAGTGAGGACTACGGCATTGCGCTCGTTCTCGGTGGAGGCCTTGTCCAGGTCCGCATTCACGAACTTGCCCGGGAAGTACTGGATCTTCTCGACCTTGCCATCGACCGGGCAGCGGTTGGAATGCACGTTGAACACGTTCATGAACACGCTGACCAGGATCGCTTCGCGCTGCGCGTAAGGGTCCTGTGTGCGCTCGACCTTGATCACCCGGCCATCGGCAGGGGACAGCACGGCAGCCGCATCCTGCGGAATTTCGCGCGCCGGATCGCGGAAGAACTGCACCACGAACAGAAAGATGATCCACAGCGGAATCGACCAGCTCAGGCACCACGCGGATACGGCCAGCGCCGGCACCAGCGAGAGCGCAATGAATGGCCAGCCCTCGCGGGCGATGATGGGGTGCGGATAGTTGTTCATTTGGCGAGAAGGTGAAAGTGGAAAGAGAGAAGGGGAAAGCGTTCCGAGCGCAAAGGTTTTACCCTTCCCTCTTCACCCTTCCCCCTTCCCGTTTTTTAGTTCTTGGATTGATCGACCAGCTTGTTCTTGCTGATCCACGGCATCATGGAACGCAACTGGCCGCCGACTTGCTCGATCGGATGTTCCGCATTCAGGCGACGGCGCGCCGTCATTTCCGGATAATTGGTGCGGCCTTCCAGGATGAACTGCTTGGCATAGGAGCCGTTCTGGATGTTCTTCAGGCATTCCTTCATCGCGGCGCGGGACTGGTCGGCGATCACGCGCGGGCCGGTCACGTACTCGCCATACTCCGCATTGTTGGAGATCGAGTAGTTCATGTTGGCGATGCCGCCCTCGTAGATCAGGTCCACGATCAGCTTCATTTCGTGCAGACATTCGAAATAAGCCATTTCCGGCGCATACCCGGCTTCCACCAGCGTCTCGAACCCGGCCTTGATCAGTTCCACCGCGCCGCCGCACAGCACGGCCTGCTCGCCGAACAGATCGGTCTCGGTCTCTTCGCGGAAGTTGGTTTCGATCACGCCGCCCTTGGTGCCGCCATTCGCCGCCGCGTAGGACAGGGCGATGTCTTTCGCCTTGCCGCTCTTGTCCTGGTGGACGGCGATCAGGCTCGGCACGCCGCCGCCCTTGAGATATTCGGAACGCACGGTGTGTCCCGGCCCCTTCGGCGCGATCATGATGACATCCACATCGTTGCGCGGCACCACCTGGTTGTAGTGCACGTTGAAGCCGTGGGCAAAAGCCAGCGCGGCACCCGCCTTGATATGCGGCGCAACTTCTTTGTTATAGACATCAGGAATATTTTCATCGGGCAACAGCATCATCACCACGTCGGCGTTTTTCACCGCATCGGCCACTTCGGCAACCTTGATCCCGGCGGCTTCCGCCTTCTTCCAGGAGGCGCCGCTCTTGCGCAGGCCGACCGTCACGTTGACCCCGGAGTCGCGCAGGTTCTGCGCATGGGCGTGGCCTTGCGAGCCGTAGCCGATGATGGTCACGTGTTTGCCCTTGATCAGGGACAGGTCTGCGTCTTTGTCGTAATAAACTTTCATGTTGGCCTCGTTGAATAAATTCGGTTAAGGGGAAAATTACAGTTTCAGGATGCGTTCGCCGCGGCCGATGCCCGATGCGCCGGTGCGAACCGTCTCCAGAATCAGCCGGTGCTCGATCGCCTGCAGGAAATGGTCCAGCTTGTGGCCGGCGCCGGTCAGTTCGATGGTATAGGTCTTGTCGGTCACATCGATGATGCGGCCGCGGAAGATGTCGGTCATGCGCTTGAGTTCTTCGCGATCGGCACCTTCGGCGCGCACCTTGACCAGCATCAGCTCGCGTTCGATGTGGTCGCCGTCGGTCAGGTCCATCACCGCCACCACGTCCACCAGCTTGTTGAGCTGCTTGTTGATCTGCTCGATCACCGCATCGGAGCCGCGCGTGACGATGGTCATGCGCGACAGGGTTTCATCCTCGGTCGGCGCGACCGTCAGCGATTCGATGTTGTAGCCGCGCGCCGAGAACAGGCCGGATACGCGCGACAGCGCACCGGCTTCGTTCTGCATCAACAGGGAGATGATGTGCCGCATTACAGATCCTCCGCCATGATGATTTCAGAGAGTCCCTTGCCGCCGGGCACCATGGGAAACACGTTCTCGGTGGGATCGGTGTGGATGTCGAGGAAGACCAGCTCGTCCTTGCGCGCGAACGCCTCGCGCAGCCCGGCTGCCACGTCGGCCGGCTTGTCGATGCGCACCCCGACATGGCCATAGGCCTCGGCCAGCCTGACGAAATCGGGCAGCGCATCCATGTACGATTCCGAATAGCGGTTGCCGTGGAAGAACTCCTGCCACTGGCGCACCATGCCGAGATAGCCGTTGTTGAGCAGGACGATCTTGAGCGGCAGATGGAACTGTTTGCAGGTGGACAATTCCTGGATGTTCATCTGGATGCTGCCCTCGCCGGTGATGCAGGCCACGGCCGCCCCCGGATGCGCCAGTTGCACGCCCATCGCCGCCGGCAAACCGAAGCCCATGGTGCCGAGGCCGCCGGAATTGATCCAGCGCCGCGGCTGGTTGAACTTGTAATACTGGGCCGCCCACATCTGGTGCTGGCCGACGTCGGACGTGATGAACGCGTCGCCGTGCGTGACCTCGTACAACTGTTCGATCACATACTGCGGCTTGATGACTTCGGTGGAGTTGCGATAGGTCAGCGATTTGCGCGCGCGCCATTCATCGATCTGCCGCCACCAGTCCCCGAGCGCGGCGGCATCGGGTTTTTGCTTGCTGGCGCGCAACAGGACCAGCATGTCGTCGAGCACGTGCCGCACATCGCCGACCAGGGGCACATCCACCTTCACCCGCTTGGAAATGGAGGCGGGGTCGATGTCGATATGGATGATCTTGCGCGGCACTTCGGCGAAATGCGCCACATTGCCGATCACGCGGTCGTCGAAACGCGCGCCGATCGCCAGCAGCACATCGCAATGCTGCATCGCCATGTTGGCTTCCAGCGTGCCGTGCATGCCGAGCATGCCCAGGAAGTTCTTGTCCGGGGACGGGTAACCGCCTAGCCCCATCAGCGTGCTGGTAACCGGAAAATCCAGCAGCCGCACCAGTTCGGTCAATTGCTTGGCGGCATCGGACAAGACCACCCCGCCGCCGCTGTACACGACAGGATGCCTGGCCGCGAGCAACAGTTGCACCGTCTGCTTGATCAATGCAGGATCGCCCCGGGTGGCCGGATTGTAGGAGCGGATACTGACCGAGGCCGGGTACTCGTAAGCAGCTTTCTGGTTCGACACGTCCTTGGGAATATCCACCAGCACCGGGCCGGGGCGTCCCGTCCTGGCCAGATAGAACGCCTTCTTCAGGGTGAGGGCGATGTCCTTCGCATCCTTCACCAGGAAGTTGTGCTTGACGCAGGGGCGCGTGATGCCGACCGCGTCCACTTCCTGAAAGGCGTCTTCGCCGATGAAGCCCGTCGGCACCTGGCCGCTAATCACGACCAGCGGGATGGAATCCATGTAGGCGGTGGCAATCCCGGTCACCGCGTTGGTCAGGCCGGGGCCGGAAGTGACCAGCGCCACCCCCACCTTGTCGGTGGAGCGCGCATAACCGTCAGCCGCATGCACGGCAGCCTGCTCATGCCGCACCAGAATGTGTTTGACCTGTTCCTGCTTGAACAGCTCGTCATAGATGAACAACACCGCGCCGCCGGGATAGCCGAAGACGTATTCGACTCCTTCTTCCTGCAAACAGCGGACGGTTATTTCAGCACCGGTCAGTTCCATGGGACAACTACCTGTAGATTGCGTCGTTAAAGGTCGTGCACGATAAAGGCTGGCGGCATTTTGGTCAACCCCGCGGGCATTCCGGGCGGGCTGAAAACCCTTGCTGCAACAGGAATTTGCTATGATCGGCGCACCCAAGCCACGGCCGCGCCATCCTTGTCCACCGCAACCCAGCTTTCCGACTTCCTCGCCAGCGTCGAGCGCCGCGCCTTCAAGCATGCGGTATATGCCGTGCGCGATGATCAGGCGGCACTGGACATCGTGCAGGAAGCCATGCTCAAACTGGCGGAGCGTTATGGCGACCGACCGGCAACGGAATTCCCCATGCTGTTCCAGCGCATCCTGCAGAACACCCTCCGCGACCATTTCCGGCGCCAGAAAGTGCGCAATGCCCGTTTTAGCCTGTTTTCATCCTTTACTTCAGCCCAAGATGAAGATGAAATGGACCTGCTGGATGTGCTGGAAGACGGGGAGAATGCCAGCCAGCCAGCCACGCCGCACGCTGCGGCGGAGAATCAGCAACTGCTCGGCATCGTTGAGGCCGCGTTGCGGAAATTGCCGGCGCGTCAACGCGAAGCCTTTCTGCTGCGTTACTGGGAAGGACTTGATACAGCAGAAACGGCAGCCGCGATGGGCTGTTCGGAAGGCAGCGTCAAAACACACTGTTCGCGCGCGACCACGACGCTGGCGCGCATCCTGCAAAAAAAGGGGGTAGATTTGACATGGGCAGCAAACTAGATCGCAAGGCGCTGACCGCCCTGCTTGACAATGCGGCTGAGCAACTACCTCCGCACGTCGCAACCCGCCTCTCGGCCGCGCGGCACGCAGCCCTGCAACAGCAGAGACAACGGAGCCGGTTCCAGGTACGCCTGCATCAACTGGTGCCGGCACTATCGGCGCCGATGCAGCGGCATCCATCCGGATGGAACCTGGCACTGCTGGGGCTGTTCACCCTGCTTGTCGTCGCATTTTTCCAGTGGGGCACCCCGGCCCCGCACGACCATACCGAGCTGGACTTGGCCATTCTGACCGACGAATTGCCCGTGAGCATGTACGTCGATTGAGGACGGTGATGCGCAGCTGCATACCGCTTTACTGCTTGTTGCTGACGGCGCTCCTGTTGCCGCCCGCGACCGTCCACGCCGAGGATTGGAGCGATCTGACGCCGGCGCAACAACGCTTGCTGGCCCCGCTGGCCCACAGCTGGGCAGGCCTGGAAAAAAGCGAGCAGAAAAGCTTTGCCGGCATCGCCAGGGCGTATCCGAAATTGCCGCCTGACAAGCAGCAGCGCCTGCGTGAGCAGATTTCGACCTGGGCAACACTGACGCCGGAGCAACGCCATCGGGCGCGCGAAAAGTTCACCGCGTTCAGCAAGGTACCCGCCGAAAAGCGGGAGGCCGTCAAACAGATGGTGCGCGAACAGGAAGGGAAGCCCGGAAATCGCTAGGGGCAGCGCTCAACGTCTCTCTGAACGCCACAGCATGGTCAGGGCCAAACCAAGGAAAATCCAGCTCATGGCGGTGGCGCTGAAGATGGCCGGCCATTCGTTCAGCGCCCCCAGATTGGCAAACAGCCGGCCGGCAAAGTGGAAGCCCAGGCCCAGCACGACCCCGACGAAGATTTTGCCCCCGATCCCGCCCTCGCGCCGCTGATAGGACGAAAACGGCAGTGCCAGCAAAAGCATGATCAGCACCGCAAAGGGATAGACCAGCTTGTTCCACAACGCGATGTCGTAGCGCACGGTCTTCTGCTTGTTGTCAGCCAGGTGGCGGGTGTACTGAAACAGATTCCACGCCGACATCTGCTCCGGAACCACCAACAGCACATTCAGAATGGCCGGACTTAGCGCGGTATGCCACGCCGCGACAGGGAGCGCCTCGACGCTCGTGCCCTGCTCCGCGAACAACGTCCGCCGGACATCCTCCAGTTGCCACAGGCCCTCGCTTTGATAGGAAGCCCGTCCGGCGGCGGTGATGCTGCGCAGTTGATAGCTTTGGTCAAACTGGTAAATGCTCAAGTTGAGCAGCGAGGTGTCGGGCAACACATTTCTGACATTGACGAAACTGCCCTCGTCTTTCACCCACACGCCGGATCGAAATTCCTTGATGTTGACCTGCGCGTTCTGCGCCTTGAGCTTGATCTGCTGTGCCAGCTTCTCGCTCGGCGGCGCGATGAATTCGCCAAAAATGAAGCAGAGCACCAGCAACGGCGCGCCAATCCGCAACAAGGTCAGTATCATCTGCCGCAACGACACGCCGGACGCGCGATAAACCGTCAACTCCGAACTCGTGGCCATCTGCACCAGGGCGAAGATCGCCCCGATCAGCACGGCGACCGGGAACAGCTCGTAGATATGCCCCGGCAGCGTCAGCAGCACGAACAATAGAATATAGCCCAGCCGGTAATCACCGCGCCCCATCACGTTGAGCTGATTGATCAGGTCAAGCAGGGCGAACAGCATCAGCAATGCGGCAAACACCAGGCCGACGCTGAAGTAGATTTCGCGCGCGAGATAGCGGGCGAGCAGTTTCATCGCCCGAACCTCCACCATGGCGCAACGGAGGAGCGGTAGCGGAACAGGACGAGCAGGACCAGCACCATCGCCAGATGCAAGCCCCACAAACCGGACAGCGGACTGATTTTCTTGAGCGCCACCCAGGAATTGGCCACGCTGATCATGTTGTTGTAGAACATGTAAATCACCATTGCGGTGATGAGATTCAGCGAGCGGCCTGCGCGCGGATTGACATAGCTGAGCGGGATGGCGAGCAGCGCCAGGATGAGCGCGCTGAGCGGCAAGCCGATGCGCCAGTGCAACTCAGCCGTGTGCAGGCTGGTCGGATGCTGCAACAGATAGCGGGTGGTATGGGCTTTGATATTGGGTTGTTCCTTGCCCAGCTCGGCCGGTTCGATGCGCACCGCGTAGCGCTCGAAGCGCGAGATCCTGAAATCCGCCTGGCCGGGAACGCCCTCATAGCGCGCGCCGTTCAGCAACACCAGAAAACGGTCGCCGTTCTCCGCCGTTTCCTGGTATCCCTCCTTCGCCACCATGGTGCCATCTTTGCCGTTCTGCACCGAGCGCACGAAGATATTACCGACGCGCTTGCTGTTGATGTCCACGTCTTCCAGAAAAAACACGCGGTCCGCCTGCTTCGATTCGCGGAAAGCGCCGGGCGTGGCATGCGATACATCGTCGCGACTGTCCAGCCTGCGCTTGTACTCATCCGCCTTGGACAATGCCCAGGGCGACAACACCAGACTCATGAAGGCGATCAGCAGCGTGACCGGAATGGCATATCCCAACACCGGGCGCGTCCAGCGCACCAGACCGATTCCGGACGAGAACCACACCACCATCTCGCTATCGCGATAGCAACGCGACAAGGTCAGCAGGATCGAAAGGAACAGGCTGATCGAAAGCAGCACGGGCAGATAATTCATGGCGCTGAAGCCCAGCATCACCAGAATGCCGTCCACGGCCAGCAAACCGCTGACCGATTCCCCGAGGAAACGGATCAACTGGGTGAACACCACGATGCCGAGCAGAATGAAGAACACCAGCAAACCGGTGGCGGCAAATTCGCGGATCAGCGAGCGAAAAAATATCCCGCGCAGCCGCGGCGTGCAAGACAACTTTGACTTTTGCGGCGGGGATTGCGGATAATCCGGCATCTGGACGGGTTCAGAGATCACAATTGAGGAGTGGCGCGTGGAATTTAGCATAAAACAAGGAAGTCCGGAAAAACTGAAGGGCGGCTGTGTCGCCGTCGGCGTGTTCGAGGGCGGCAAGCTGTCGCGCGCGGGGCAAACCCTCGACCGTGCCTGCAATCACCTGCTGAGCGACCTCATCGCGCAGGGCGACATGAGCGGAAAATCGGCGACCACACTGTTGCTGCACAAGCTGCCGGGGATCGCCGCCGAACGCGTGCTGCTGATCGGCTTGGGCAAGACCGGCGAGCAAACCGAAAAATCCCGCGTCGAGATTCTGCAAGCCCTGTTCAAGACACTGCTTGCCACGCCAGCCAAAGACGCCGCGCTGTATCTGGCCGAAGCCGATCTCGGCAAGGATGCGGCATGGTTGCTGCGGCAAGCCGTGTTCATCGCCGCCGAGCAGGCTTTCCGCGCCGACGGGCTGAAAAGCAAGCCGGCCGATGCGGTGAAACTGAAGCGGATCACCTTCGCCACTCTGGACAAGCCCGCAGCACAATTGCAGGAAGTGATCGGGCAAACCGCCGCCACCGCGCGCGGCATGGCGCTCGCCAAGGCGCTCGGCAATCTGCCGGGCAACATCTGCACGCCGACCTACCTCGCGGCGCAAGCACTGGCACTGGGCAAAACACACAAGAAGATCAAGGTCACCGTGCTGGAAGAAAAGGACCTGCGCAAGCTGGGCATGGGCGCCTTCCTCTCCGTCACGCGCGGCAGCGAACAGCCCGCCAAGCTGATCACTCTGGAATACGCCGGCGCGGACAAGAAGCAGAAACCCGTCGTGCTGGTCGGCAAGGGCATCACCTTCGACAGCGGCGGCATCTCGCTCAAACCGGGCGCGGAGATGGACGAGATGAAATACGACATGTGCGGCGCGGCCAGCGTACTGGGTACACTGCAGGCCGTCGCGGAAATGGGATTAAAGCTGAACGTGGTCGGTATCATTCCGAGCAGCGAGAACCTGCCCTCCGGCACAGCCACCAAACCGGGCGACATCGTCACCAGCCTGTCCGGTCAGACGATCGAGATCCTCAATACCGATGCGGAGGGGCGCCTCGTCCTGTGCGACGCCCTGACCTACGCGGCAAAATTCAAACCGGATGCGGTCATCGACATTGCCACCTTGACCGGCGCCTGCGTGATCGCGCTGGGCCATGTGGCCAGCGGCTTGTTCAGCAACGACGACAAGCTTGCCGGGGAAATTCTGGCGGCAAGCAGGCAAGCGCACGACCGGGCCTGGCAACTGCCGCTGTGGGAAGACTATCAGCCGCTGCTGGACTCCAACTTTGCCGACATGCAGAACATCGGCGGCCGCGCGGGCGGCACCATCACCGCCGCCTGCTTCCTGGCGCGCTTCACCAAAGACTATCGCTGGGCGCATCTGGACATCGCCGGTACTGCCTGGAAATCGGGCAAGGAAAAAGGCGCGACCGGACGTCCTGTGCCGCTGCTCACGCAGTACCTGATTAACCGCGCAGGCTGAAGGACGCCACCCCCGAGCCAATGACCAAAGTCGAGTTCTATTCCGGCAGCGCAGACAGGTTGCGCACCGCGTGCGAATTGAGCCACGAGGCGATGCAAAACGGCGCGCGCGTGTTGCTGCATGTGCCGGACGACGATTTGGCCGACAAGCTGGATAAACTGCTGTGGCACTATCCCGCCACCGCCTTCATGCCGCACTGCCGCAGTCACGAGGCGGAAGCGGCCAGCATGCCGGTGGTGATTGGGCGCGACGAAAATTTCCCCCACTCCGAATTGCTGATCAGTCTGCACGAGGAATGCGTGACGTTCTTCAGCCGCTTCGAGCGCGTGATCGAGATCGTCGGTTGCAGCGAAGAAGAGGCTGCACGCGGACGCCTGCGCTTCAAGTATTACCGCGACCGCGGCTATGAACTCGGCCACACCAAGCTTGCCGGGCCCCACAGATGAGCGGCCCGGAAGAATTTGCACCCGACATCCCGCTGTTGACCGAAATCGCGGGCAATCCGGCGGACGATCTGCCGCTGCTGACCGACGTGGCGCAGGAAACCCCACCGGCACCGCCCCCGGACATCGCGCTGAACGCTGAACCCCGCTTGCAGCAAACGCTCGAAACCTATCTTGAAACCGTGTTTGCCGAAAAACTGAAAGCCCACCTGGCCATCGCCCAACAATGGGCAATCGACGCAGCCATCACCGAATTGAAGAACGAACTGCCGCAACTGATCCGCAAGGCACAGGATCGAACGGACATGGACTGACCCTCCGACACGGTGCGGCGGAGTCGTAACGCGCCGCAGCCGACAGCCCGCCTCGGGCGCCATGCGGAGTTGGTATAATCGCGCCCTTCTTCGACACGCTCAGGACAGGCTTTGCGCCGCATCTCTGACATACATACCGCACGATCATGACTCACAAAGAACTCGCAAAAAGTTTCGACCCCAAAGACATCGAATCGCACTGGTATCCCGTCTGGGAAAGCGCAGGCTATTTCAAGGCCGGACTCGACCCGCATAAATCCGAATCTTTCTGCATCCAACTGCCGCCGCCCAACGTCACCGGCACGCTGCACATGGGCCATGGCTTCAACCAGACTTTGATGGATGCGCTGACGCGCTACCACCGCATGCGCGGCGACAACACCCTGTGGCAACCGGGCACCGACCACGCGGGCATCGCCACCCAGATCGTCGTCGAACGCCAGCTCGACGCGCAAGGCATCTCGCGCCACGACCTCGGCCGCGAGAAGTTCATCGAAAAGGTGTGGGAGTGGAAGAAATTTTCCGGCGACACCATCACTCGCCAGATGCGCCGCCTCGGCACCTCGCCCGACTGGTCGCGCGAACGTTTCACCATGGATGCCGACCTCAACAAGACGGTGACAGAGACTTTCGTGCGCCTGTACAACGAGGGGTTGATCTATCGCGGCAAGCGCTTGGTGAACTGGGACCCGAAACTGCACACCGCCGTCTCCGACCTCGAAGTGGTGCAGGAAGAAGAAGACGGGTTCATGTATCACATCCGTTATCCGCTGGCGGACGGTTCCGGCCATCTGGTGGTGGCAACGACGCGCCCCGAGACCATGATGGGCGACGTTGCCGTGATGGTGCATCCTGAAGACGAACGCTACAAACACCTCATCGGAAAACAAGTCACGCTGCCGCTGTGCGACCGCACGATCCCCATCATCGCGGATGAGTACGTCGATAAAGAATTCGGCACCGGCGTGGTCAAGGTCACTCCTGCGCATGACTTCAACGACTATGCCGTCGGTCAGCGTCACAAGTTGGAGATGATCTCCATCCTCACGCTGGATGCGAAGATCAACGAGAATGCGCCCAAGCAATACCAAGGTATGGATCGATTCGCCGCACGCAAACAGATCGTTGCCGATCTGGAGACAGCGGGCGTATTCGACAAGGCCGAGAAACACAAAATGAAAGTGCCGCGTGGCGACCGTACTGGCGTGGTCATCGAACCGATGCTGACCGACCAGTGGTTCGTCGCCATGAGCAAGGCCGGCCCCGAGGGCAAGAGCATCACCGAGCAGGCGCTGGAATGCGTGGCCTCCGGCGAGATCAAGTTTCACCCCGAGAACTGGGTCAACACCTACAACCAGTGGTTGAACAACATCCAGGACTGGTGCATCTCGCGCCAACTGTGGTGGGGCCACCAGATACCCGCGTGGTATGGCGTGAACGGCGAAGTATTCGTTGCGCATGATGCAGACGAAGCGCGCAAGCTCGCCAACCAGGCCGGTTACGCCGGGCAGCTCGACCGCGACAACGACGTGCTCGACACCTGGTTCTCCTCCGCGCTGTGGCCGTTCTCCACGCTTGACTGGGAAATGAACAAACCGTTCGCACAGCAGAACCCGTTCGTGCAGCAATACCTACCCTCTTCCGTGCTGGTCACCGGCTTCGACATCATCTTCTTCTGGGTGGCGCGCATGGTGATGATGACCAAACACATCACCGGAAAAATTCCGTTCAAGGACGTTTATGTGCACGGCCTGATCCGCGACGCGGAAGGCCAGAAGATGTCCAAGTCCAAGGGCAACGTGCTCGATCCCATCGACCTGATCGACGGTATCGGCATCGAAGACCTGGTGAAGAAACGTACCACCGGATTGATGAATCCGAAACAAGCGGAGCAGATCGAAAAGCGCACGCGCAAGGAGTTCCCGCAAGGCATCACCGCCTTCGGCACCGATGCACTGCGCTTCACCTTTGCCTCGCTCGCCTCGCCCGGCCGCGACATCAAGTTCGACATGCAGCGCTGCGAAGGCTACCGCAACTTCTGCAACAAACTGTGGAACGCCACCCGTTTCGTGCTGATGAATTGCGAGGGCAAGGATGTGGGATTAGACGAATCATTGCCGCTGGAATTCTCATTCGCCGACAAGTGGATGATCAGCGAATTGCAGAAGGCCGAAGCCGAGATGGCGACGCACTTCGCCGACTACCGTTTCGACATGGCCGCGCGCACGGTGTACGAGCTGGTATGGAACACTTACTGCGACTGGTACGTGGAACTGGCGAAAGTTCAACTGGCATTCCCTCACCCCAACCCTCTCCCGGAGGGCGAGGGAGCGGTCGAGGAAAGCAATGTTTCGATCCTTGCGCGGCAACGCGCCACGCGCCGCACCCTGGTACGGGTGCTGGAGACCATCCTGCGCCTGGCGCATCCCATCATCCCGTTCATCACGGAAGAGCTGTGGCAGTCGGTCGCGCCGCTGGCGAATGCCCAGGGCGACAGCATCATGTTGCAAGCCTACCCCAAGGCCGACAGCAGCAAGATCGACGCAGCCGCCAGCGCGCAGGTTGCGCTGTTGCAGGAACTCACCACGGCCTGCCGCAGCTTGCGCAGCGAGATGAACCTGTCGCCCGCCGCCCGCGTGCCGCTGATCGCAGCAGGCGATGCAGTCGTACTGACCGCGCTCGCGCCCTACATCAGCAGCTTGGGCAAGTTGAGCGAAGTGAATGTGGTCGCGGAATTGCCGGAAGGAGACGCGCCCGTTTCCATCGTCGGCACCTTCAAGCTGATGCTGAAGGTGGAGATTGACGCCGCTGCCGAGCGCGAGCGCCTGGACAAGGAGATCGCGCGCCTTTCCAACGAGATCACCAAGGCGCAAGCCAAATTGGGCAACGAGAGCTTTGTCGCCCGGGCGCCTGCCGCAGTAGTCGAACAGGAAAAACAACGGCTGTCAGGTTTCGGCACGACCTTGGCGCAATTGCAAACACAGCGCGGCAAACTCGGCTGACCGGCCGCAGAATGAGTTCAGGGAACCTCTAGATCAGCGGCGGCGAATCAGGAACACGAATTCCTCGCCCAAGGTTACCGCCGAGATCAGTTCATGACCGGTCTTGGCGCAGAAGTCGGGAAAGTCCTTCAGCGCACCCCGGTCGGTCGCCACCACACGCAACACCTGCCCGGCCGGCATTTCCGCCAGCGCCTTCTTGGTGCGCAGGATCGGCAACGGACAAGCCAGTCGCCGCACGTCCAGTTCTGCATCGAACTCGCTCATGTTTGCCTCCTCACGCTTCGTGATCGCTCAACAATCTGGAAATGCGGGTATTGGCCACAGCCAGACGCTTGACCAGCAGGCGCAGGAAAGCTTCGCCGAACTGGTAGCGGCAACCAGCCGAGGCGCGCGCCAGGACTTCCGGATCGATCTCGATCAGTTTGACCTCGGTCTTGGCGAACACATCGGTGCTGCGCCGCGCATCCTTGCCGGTGAGGTGCGCCATTTCGCCGAAGCAGTCGCCTTTGTGCAGCAGGCTGAGCAGCCGTCCCTGTTTGACCACGCGCACCGAACCGCTGGCGATGATGAAGAAGTTCTGCCCCGCCTCGCCTTCGCTCAATATCTGCTCGTCCTTGTGCACCTTGCGCCATTCGCTGATGCGTAATACTTCCCACAGCTCGACATCGCTGAACTCCGCAAAAAACGGCAAGGCGCGCAGGGTGTCGAACTTTTCCGTGTCGAATATCTGTTCCTGTTGCGGCACATCCGTGCTGATGAAGGCGACCAGATCGCGCGCCATTTCATCCCAGCTCTGGTAACGCTGCGCGATGTCCTTGCACATCGCGCGCTGCACGATGGCATCCAGCGCGGGGGGTATCTCGGGGCGGTAATTGCTCGGCGGCGGCGGCTCGATGTTCATGATCTGGTAGATCATGCTGTAGTTGTTGGCCGCATCGAACGGCAGTTTTCCCGTCAGCATGCGATACATGGTCACACCCAGCGAATAGATGTCGGTCTGATGCGTCAGCGCCTGTTCCCTGATTTGTTCGGGCGACATGTAGGCCGGCGATCCCACACCGCTCACCTGCGTGGTCTGCTGGTTCTCCAGGAACGCCGCGCCGAAATCCGATATCTTGATGTCGCTCTCCCCGCGCAGCAGGATGTTGGCCGGCTTGATGTCGCGGTGAATCACCCCCTGATATTGGGCGTACTCAAGCGCCTTGCAGCACTTGTAGATGATTTCCGCAATCCGCCCGAGCGGGAGCAGGTGATCCACCTCGGCAGATCTTTCCAGCGTTTCCCCCTCGACATACTCCATCACCATGTAATTCACGTCGCCTTCCATGACGGCATCGTGAATTTTCACAATATGCGGGTGCGACAATTTTCCGGCGAGTGAGGCTTCGGTCAGCAGCAGCTTCCTGAACGCTTTGCTGCTGGCGCCCTGTTGCAACACGCCGGGATTGAACAGCTTGAGCGCGACCTGCTGCTGATTGAACGGGTCGATGGCAAGGAACACCGTGCTGGTCGCGCCGCGCCCGATCTCTTTTACAACCTGATATTTACCGATGGATTCCATGTTGACCATAGCCTGGAGGGGGGGACATTCTGCGATCTTGGCGCGGGGCTGTCCAGCGCGGGAACCGAATCCTGTGCGGTGCTATCATATCGCCATGCAAAAAATCATTTTCGCCTTGCTGCTCCTGGTGGCGCCGCCCCTTGCGGCCGATGGCCTGCCCGATCTGGGGGACGAGTCGCAGACCGTGATATCGCCGCTGGTGGAACGCCAGATCGGCGAGCAAAGCATGTTGCAGATCCGTGCCAGCGACCGCTATCTGGACGATCCAGAGTTGACGAACTACCTCAATCGATTGGGCCGGCGTCTCGTCGCCAACAGCAGCGAACCCGGACAGCCGTTTGAATTCTTTGTGATGGATGACGCCGCCATCAATGCGTTTGCCATGCCCGGCGGGTTCATCGGCGTCAATACCGGGCTAATCCTGTTGACGCAAACCGAATCCGAGTTGGCGTCGGTGTTAAGCCACGAAATCTCGCACGTCACCCAGCACCATCTGGCACGCATGGTGTCCGGCCAGAAGTATGATTCGCTTGCCGCGCTCGCGACGGTTGCGGTCGCTATCCTGGCTGCCCGGAGCAATCCGGATGCCGCACAAGCCGGCATCATCGGCGCCCAGGGCGGCCTGATCCAACATCAGCTTAATTTCACCCGCGAGTATGAGAAAGAGGCAGACCGGATCGGCGTCGGCCTCCTGCAACGATCCGGTTTTGATCCCTATGCCATGCCCAGTTTTTTTGAGCGCCTGCAAAAAGCCACCCGGCTGATCGAGGGCAATGCCCCGAGCTATTTGCGCACCCACCCGCTCACGCTCGAACGGGTCGCCGACGTGGGTAATCGCGTACAGCAGATTCCGTTCAGGCTGGTGGAAGATACGCTGGACTTCCAGCTGATGCGCGCCCGCGTCGTTGCCTCACAGCGGACACCGCAAGACGCGATCAGCTATTTCGAGCAGGCCCTGGGAGACCAGAAATACGGCAATCCGCTGGCGCAACGCTATGGATTGGTGCTCGCCTTATTGAGGAATCGGGAAACCACCCGCGCCGGCCGGGAAATGGACACGCTCTACCGCACCGCACCGCCCAACGCCACGATCACCACGCTGCTCGGCATCATCCGGCAGAAAGAATGGCAGGATCAACGGGTCACCGAGTTCTATCGTGCCGCCCTTAAGAACCATCCCCATCATCTGGCATTGATTCTGGACTATGTCTCCGTGCTGTTGAATCAGCAGCAATATGCCGAAGCGCTGGCCCTGCTCGACAAGGAAATTGCACGCGATGAAAACAACGCCAAACTTTACGAACTGCAGGCACGCGCTTACACCGCATTGCGGCGTCCTCAGGAAGCTCATCATGTACTGGCCTATTACGAAATTTTGCACGGAAATTTACGCGGTGCGGTCGAGCAGCTGGAGTTGGCGAAGCGGGCGGGAAACGACTATTACCAACTTTCCATAATCGAGACCGAACTTAAACAGTATCGTGAAATCCTGAACGCACAGCGCCAACGCAAATGAAATTCATCTGCCGGCCGATGTTGGCTTCACCTTCAGCAAGAGCTGTCTGACCGGAACGGGAATCGCCGCATCTAACGCGTCTGTCACGTCCAGCCAAACACCCCCCGGCTGGGCGGCCTGCACCGGCTTGCGTGCAAGCCGAATCTTCAACGGCGTGATATGCAGCCTAAAGTGGGTGAAAGCATGGGTGAATGGCGCCAACCGTTCCCCGCCAGTCGCGTCCAGCCCAGTGCGCTCAAACCAGTCCCTTGCCGCCGTCTCATGATCGAATTGCGGCGGACACCACAACCCGCCCCAGATACCACTGGACAAGCGTTTCTCCAGCCAGATTTCTTGCTCATGCATCAGCAATACAAAGGTGGCTTGCCGTTCCGGTACAATTTTGCGCGGACGGGGACTGGGCAGCGTGGCGAGACGCCCGGTCTGCAGGGCAACACAGTCGGTTCGCACCGGACACATTCCGCATCTGGGCTGATGGCGAACGCACACGGTGGCGCCCAGATCCATCATGGCTTGGGTGTACGTGGCAATCCGGGTATTGGGCACGCCACCGTCAACCCTGTCCCCGCTTGCCACGTGTGTTGCCGAAGGTAGCAGCGCATCGGCCTGTTGCCACAGCCGCGCTGCCACTTTTTGTTCGCCCGCCCACCCCGAAATACCGCAGTAACGCGCCAGCACGCGTTTCACATTCCCATCCAGAATCGCAAGATGGTCGGCATAGGCCAGCGCACCAATGGCGGCTGCCGTGGAACGACCAATACCGGGAAGTTCCAGTATCTGCTCATATCGGCGGGGAAACTCGCCCTTGTATTTTTCCACGATGATTTGTGCCGCGCGGCGCAGATTGCGCGCGCGCGCGTAGTAACCCAGCCCGCTCCAACAGGCCAGCACCTGCTCTTCCGAGGCTGACGCAAGCGCGTGGATATTCGGGAAAGCCGCGATAAACCGCAGATAAAAGGGGATAACCGTGGCAACTTGAGTTTGTTGCAGCATGATCTCGGACAGCCAGATTTGGTACACCTCCGCCCCCTGCCAGGGCAGGTCATTGCGGCCATGCGCGCGCTGCCACGCGATAAGACGATTTGCAAAACTGGCCATCACTGCAGTCCGTTGCCCTGCCGGTCAGACACGCCGCACACAAGGTCCTTTCCCGGTCACTTGAACAAGCCCCGCAGCCCCTTGTTCAACTCGTCTCCAATTTTTGTCTTGGCATTCCCCTGGCCCGCCCCAAGGGCATCTTTCACTTTCTGCTTCGCGTTATCCGAGATCATCGAACCCAGGTCGGGCGTGTATTTCAAAGCAGCGAACGGCCCAACCAGACGAACCGGAATTGTTAATCCGCCAACACGATCCTTACCCCCCTGACCTTCCAGGGTTCCCGCGATCGTGGCTTTTACCAGGTAATTCATGCGGTCTTTACCCACATCGATTTCTCCCTTCCCGCCCACGCGCACAAAGGGAGATTTCAGCATCAAGTCATCGTTATATGCGACGCCATTGGCAATCTTGAAGCTGGCTTTCATTTCGCTGAAGTCGGTTTTTTCCCGTTGATCGACACCCTGCGTTGTGTTCCCACGCGGGCCGATTTCACGCACGATCTTCGCCAGGTTCACCCCCTTCACCGCGCCATCCGAAAGATAAATGGACAGCGTTCCGTTCAAGTTTTTTTTCAACGCACTAACACGGTCTCCCCGCGTGACGACGTTGATTCCCACATTGCCCTTGCCTTCGATGAAATCCTTCTTCAGGGCGTCGACCAGGAGGGGGCCTATCTCGATCGCATTCAGTCTGGCGCTCACCGAAAACTGCGGTTGTGGCTGTGTAACATTCAGCACCATGTCACTGTTCAGGCCACCTTGATACAGATTGGCCGAAAACGTTGTCACTTTCAGGATTCCATGCTTTGCGCTTAAATCAAGGCGCAGCTTATTCATTTTCAGCTGGGCCGCCTTGAATTCCCCCACGCGCAGGCTTCCTTCCACGTTCAGGGTTCTCAAGGCGGACAAATCAAAAGGTTGCTCCAGTTCTGCGGCTTGGGTTCCCGCGACGGACGTACCGGCTGGCGCCGGCGTGATCAACGGATCTGCATCGAATCGGTCTGCCTCCACGTCATAGCGAATGGCGGGTTCTGTAAAATTCTTGACGGCCAACTTCAGCTTGATCTGGCTTTGCATCAGCCTGCCCGCCAGATTGGTCTGGATGCTTTTTCGTCCAAGATCGGCTTGCAAACTGCCTTTCAATTCACCCCGTATATTCTTGCCCGGCAACTGATCTCCAATCGCGTTCAGGGCGACAGCCAAATCAGGCAGATTGAATTGTTGTGTCTTCAGCGTCCCGGTTACAGAGGTATCCACGTTCAGGTTGAACGCCTGTTCCGGCTTCTTGATATCGGCCTTGATTGACAGCCCGTTCAGATTAAATTTCTCTGAATCGCCCTTCAGGGCCGGCAGCGATAACGCGATCAGAACATTATCCAACGCCGCATCCAGCTTGGCGTTGAGTTTGACATCCTTGCCGGAAAACTGATTTTTCTCGATTTCAAATTCGGGCACATCCAAATTCACTTCAAACGTGTCGCGATCTTTCACTCCTTCCGCTTTCGCATTCAGCGACTTGATCTGATAAAAATTCTTTTCCAAATCAAAAGTCAGCCAGGTTTTCAGTTTAAGCCGGACATCCAGCGGTGGCTGGTTCGTCACCAGATGCCCCGAAAAATCGATCGGGCTCGACACGCCATTCGTAATACGACCCGTCTCAAGGTTCAGGTCATCAACGCGATAGTCCGCGTGGCGAGTCTCATCCCGGAAAGTTAATGCGGCCCGTTCAATTTTCACTGACGCGATGTCAAGTTTGAACGGCGCGCCTGTTGCAGGCCGTTGCTCCGGCTGTTCCGACGAAGCCCCCCCCGCCAGATCACCAAAATTGGTTTCCCCATTCTTGAATTTCACGACATGCACCTTGAGGCCGCTCACCGCCACGCCATCCACGATGATTCGTTTCGACAACAGCGGCCACAAGGCAAGCGACACATCAACATGATCTATCGCGGCGAATTCCTGCGCACTTTCAAATTCGGATAATGAGACCGAATCCAGGCGAACCCCCAGGTTTGGAAAGAAGACCAGCCTGATGTCCCCGTCCAGCTTCAAGGTGCGATGCGCACTCTCCTTAACCGCCTGAATAATCTGCGGCTTGTATGTATTCGGATCCAATGTCAGTGCAACGTAAGCAACCACACCAAAAACCAGCAAAGCCATCCCGCCCGCACACCACAAACCATATTTGAGATATTTATTCATATCACTGTCCCATGAGCGACGAAGCCGATTATAAACGATTGAGCGAAGGGATTTTTCGCCAGGAACACGTCATACCTCTCTTTCCGAATGACGAATCAGTACCACGACCGCACGGCGCATCGCACGCAGAACAGAAGGAATCGCCCAAAAGCATGAAATACTCCGGGCGGCCAGAGGCACGAATCCGCTTTAATTGCCCGGCCATTTGAAGACGCTTCGAGCGCGAAAAATGTCCGTTCTCTTTCCGCGCACGCCGACGTCCCTGCCTGAAGTCGATGGGCTGTGCATCAAACTTCATACCCCCTCAGGGCTCAAGTAATGGAGCGGGATATTGGAAGCATCCGCAGAGGGCCGAATCGATTCCTATCCCAGCAAATTGGCAATGGTAAGCAGCAACAGCAGGATCAGCTGAAACACCAACGTGCGCCAGACCAGTCCCACGGCGCTTTGCAGGTGGTCGGTATCGACATCGTCGCCGCTTCCCAGTTCGGGGCGATACGCCGGCTGATCGTCGAGCACCACGGTCTGTCCCAGCTTGACACCCAGCGCACCGGCACCGCTGGCAAGCAGAATTCCCGCCTCCGGCTCGGGCCATTCTTTTGCTTGCGTGCGCCAGCAAAAAATAGTGTCCTCGAAATTGCCGACGATGGCGAAACTGATCGCCGTCAGCCGCAGCGGCAGCCATTCCAGCACCCGGCACGCCTGCTGTGCGAAAGCGCCGAACGCAGTGTCCTCGTTCTCCGCCCCGCGCCAACGGCTGCCGATGAAGGTGGCCAGCCGATACAGCACCGCTCCCAGCGGCCCCATGCCGAGCAGCATGAAAAAGACGAACCAGAAAACGACCCCGAACACATGGCGGTGCGAGGCCAGCAGCGCCTGTTCGATGGTGAGGCGCGCGACTTCCTGCGGATTGAGGTCGCTGCAGGATTGGCCCGTCCATTCGCCCAACAGTTCGCGCGCAAGCTGCAGATCGTTGTCGCGCAGGGCCTGATGAATATCGGTGAAGTAATGGCTGAACTGACGGAACCCCATCGAGAGGTAAAGCACCAGCACGCAGAACGCCCAGGCAAAGACCGCGTGCTTGGCCAGCAGCACGGTATACAGCAGCCATAGCAGCACCAGCAATGGCAGCACGGCGAGCAGCCAGGCGACGCGGCCGTGCGAATTCTCTCCGGCATCGAATTGATGGCGGAAGAATTGGGCATACTCGCCGACCCACCGGTGCAGGTAGCTGCGCGAAGCCAGCGGGACGACTTGTTCCAGCAACAGGGCGGCGATCAAGGAGAGCAGGCTCATGACTTCAAAGGGTGCATCAGTCTCTGGTGGGAGAAAGATACCACAAACAGCCTGTGTCGCTCCGCGCCCTCCGCAACTCTGCACGGGCTCAGGATGGGCTGTCCTGCGGAAATGAATTCGTCGGACTGGCGGCTGCGACACGTTACTGCGCAGCAGCCGATTGCGGGAGCAGCCGCCGGTAGCCCTTCCCGCACCGCCGGCTTCGCCGCACCGTGTCAGGGCTACGGTCCGCCCCACAAACCCGGCATTCGCCAGGGGACGGGTTTCAGCTCTGTAGGTCGGACTTTAGTCGGACAGCCCACACAGCGTCCTGGCCGGTTATCCGCAGGCTACTGCCCCTTTTGGGGAAAGCCAGCCTACCCGATCATGCCCGCCGCGACGGTGTTGTTGCTCGCCTCGTCGATGACGATGAAGCTGCCGGTGGCACGGTCGTTTTCGTAGGGGTCGAACACCAGCGGCAACTGGGTCTTGATCGCCACGCGCGCGATGTCGTTCATGTTCAACTTCTCGACCGCGTGTTGTTCCAGGGTGTTGACATCGACCCGGTAATCCAGGCGCGCGAACAGGCACTTCGCCGTGCGCGTGGTGTGCTTGACCAGATACTTGCGGTTGCGGTCCAGCGGCGACTCGGACAGCCAGCACAGGGTCGCCTCGAATTCTTTTTCCACTTTGGGCAGATGGACGGAGGATTTCACCAGCATGTCGCCGCGCGAGATGTCGATCTCGTCCGCCAGCCGCAGGGTCACGGATTGCGGGGCGAAGGCGGTGAGCAGGCCGCCGTCATAGGTGAAGATTTCCTTGACGGTGCTGGTGCGCCCCGATGGCAGGACGGTGACTTGGTCGCCCACCGAGACTTCGCCCGCTTCGATGCGTCCGGCGAAACCGCGGAAGTCGTGATATTCATCGGTCTGCGGGCGGCACACCCATTGCACCGGGAAACGGAAATCGCTGGTGTTCACGTCGTGCTCGATCTCGACGTTCTCCAGCAATTCGAGCAGGGCCGGGCCGGTGTACCAATCCAGTTGGTCACCGCGATCGACCACCATGTCGCCGTTGAGCGCCGACAGCGGAATGCATTTCACGTCATGCAGGCCGAGTTGCGCGGCAAATGCCTTGTAGTCGGCCACGATCTCGTCGA
Organism: Ferrigenium sp. UT5; assembly: GCF_045866295.1. NCBI lineage: Bacteria > Pseudomonadati > Pseudomonadota > Betaproteobacteria > Nitrosomonadales > Gallionellaceae > Ferrigenium > Ferrigenium sp. UT5. The sequence continues at coordinate 74,957 of NZ_BAAFRY010000006.1, read as the reverse complement.
AGCGCGCCTGCGAATAATCGACCATGTCCATCTTGTTCACCGCCAGCACCACGTGCGGCACCCCGAGCAGGCTGGCGATGTAAGTGTGGCGGCGCGTCTGGGTCAGCACCCCCTTGCGCGCATCGATCAGGATGATGGCGAGATTGGCGGTGGATGCCGCCGTGACCATGTTGCGCGTGTATTGCTCGTGCCCCGGCGTGTCGCCGATGATGAACTTGCGCTTCGGCGTGGCGAAATAGCGGTAGGCGACGTCGATGGTGATGCCCTGCTCGCGCTCGGCCTGCAGGCCGTCGGTCAGCAGCGACAGATCAACCGCCGCCATGCCACGCTTCTCGCTGGTTTTTGAAATCGCCGCGAACTGGTCCTCGAAAATCGATTTCGAGTCGTGCAGCAGGCGCCCGATCAGGGTGCTCTTGCCGTCGTCAACCGAACCGGCAGTGATGAAACGCAACAGTTGTGTGGTGGTGTTCATAGTTAAACCCTAAAATAATTAGCCACTGATTAACACGGATGAACACAGATAAAATCGGAGCATTCATCCGTGAATATCCGTGTGCAACCGTAGCTAAATCAAAAGTATCCTTCCTTCTTCCGCAGCTCCATCGACGCATCCGAAGTCTGGTCGTCCATGCGCGTCGCGCCGCGTTCGGTGATGCGCGTGGTCGCGGTCTCGGCGATGATCTCGTCCACCGTGCGCGCCGTGGATTCCACCGGCGCGGTGCAGGTCATGTCGCCCACGGTGCGGAAACGCACCGACACCACTTCCACCTTCTCGCCCGGCTTCGGTTGCACCAGATGCGACACCGGGATCACGTTGCCGCCGCGCCTGATCACCTCGCGCTCGTGCGCGAAGTAGATGCTCGGGATGTGCAGGTGTTCGCGCCCGATGTACTGCCAGATGTCCGTCTCGGTCCAGTTGCTGATCGGGAACACGCGGATGTTCTCGCCCGGATGCACACGGGTGTTGTAGGTGTCCCACAATTCCGGGCGCTGGTTCTTCGGGTCCCACTGGCCGAACTCGTCGCGGAAGGAAAAGATGCGCTCCTTGGCGCGCGCCTTCTCCTCGTCGCGCCGCGCGCCGCCCAGGCAGGCATCGAAACCGAACTCGGCGATAGTCTCCAGCAGCGTCACCGACTGGTAGGGATTGCGCGGCTTGCTCTCGTCCTTGATGACGATGCTGCCGCGCTTGATCGAGTCCTCCAGCGAACGCACGATCAGCCGTTCGCCCAGATCCTTCGCCAGCTTGTCACGGGTGGCGATCACTTCCGGGAAGTTGTGCTCGGTATCGATGTGCACCAGCGGGAACGGGAACTTCGCCGGACGGAATGCCTTTTCCGCCAGGCGCAGCATCACGATGGAATCCTTGCCGCCGGAGAACAGCAGCGCCGGGTTTTTGCACTCCGCCGCGACCTCGCGCATGATGTGGATCGATTCGCTTTCCAACGTATCAAGGTGGGATAAGGTTTTTGCGCTCATATCGTGATCGATCAGTTTCATGTTGATTTACCTTCCTTCTTCAAGCCGTGACAGCCTGCTTGAATCTGGCCCGCGCGGCGATCTCGAATACACGCGCACGGCTCGCCTGCAATGAAGTGCTGCTCGTCTCCTGCACGCCCGATCCGTGAGCCACGCTCCCTCCTGCGGGAGCATGGCTGACATGCAGGCCGCACTCCTTGCCGGCCACGTTTTGGTTCCGGCTAACGTCGTCCGCTTCGCTCCCGGCATTACCCTGCACCGAAACCCCGAAACCGTGAGCCACGCTCCCTCCTGCGGGAGCATGGCTGACATGCAGGCCGCACTCCTTGCTTTCGGGGTTTTCCCACCACCAGCGTCCGGCGCGGATGTCTTCGCCCGGCGTGACCGAGCGCGTGCACGGTGCGCAGCCGATGCTGGGATAGAACTGGTCGTGCAGCTTGTTGTAGGGCACATCGTTCTGGCGGATGTACGCCCACACGTCGTTGTTCGACCAGTCCAGCAGCGGGTTGAATTTCTGCAGGCCGTTGTCGGCATCGAAAGCAGAGACTTCGAGCGTGCCGCGTGTGACGGCCTGGTCGCGGCGCATGCCGGTGATCCACGCGCCCTTGTCCTTCAGGGCGCGGCGCAACGGCTCCACCTTGCGCACGAAGCAGCAGCGCTTACGGTTCTCCACGCTATCGTAGAAACCGTTGATGCCGTGCTGCGCGACATATTCCTCGATCAGCCTGCTGTCGGGGAAATAGACCTGCAGCGGCAGGGCGTAGCGCCGGTTCACGGCCTGAACCAAGTCGTATGTCTCCTGTGGCAGGCGGCCGGTATCCAGACTGAACATGGCGATGTCGGGCTGATATTTGGCGATCAGGTCGGTCAGCACCATGTCTTCCGCACCCAGACTGTTGGCAAACACGACCGGTGCAAATTCGCTGGCGGCCTGCTGCAACACCACGAGGGTATCGGCAATCTTTTGATTCAGTTCGGTGTTCATTTTGGCAATGCCTCCTTCAAGTCCAGTTGTCCGTCTTTTGCGGTGGCGAATTCCGCCACCCTGACCGTCCATGCGTCCACTCTGGCGCTGGCGGCAGTAACGGTGTCACTGTCGATCTCCCCGCTGTTCGCCGATTTTTGCGCGGCGCGGGCGAACTCGATGGCAATCTCTTCCGGTGCCAGCAGATTCAGCTGCTCTGCCAGCTTGGCCAGATCATCCAACCGCGAGCCGCCAAGCAACTGCGCCACGCCGGAACCGAGCAGGCGCAGGATGGATTCGTTGCACTGCGCCGCCTCCGCATATTTGCGCTGGAACACCAGCGCATTGCGGTATTCGCGCTCGTGCGCTGCTTCGAAGAAGTTGGCGCCGATGAGCACCTGCGATGCGCCCGCGCATTCGCCGCCGCCCAGATTCAGCACACGGAAGTCGGTCTTGTCACCGAAGTCCTGCATCACGCCGTGCAATTCTTCCGCCTTCACCTCCGCCAGGTCGGCCAGCAAGCCCTTGAAATAATCCGGCGCCTGTTGCCGCGCCCAGACGAAAAAGTCCGGTTCGCCGCTGGCCAGATGCGCTTCCTGCACACGAGCAACCGCCGTCATGATGCGCGCCGCCGGCACAGATGGGCCTTTCAGGGCGAGTGCGCCGCCCGCCGTGCCGCGGCCAGCCAAATACATCTGGTAATGCGGCACCAGCTTGCCGTGCAGACGCTTGGCTTCGCCGTAGATGCCGATGTCGGCCGTCTCCGGCTGGGCGCAGCCGTTGTGGCAACCGGACACGCGGATATGCAGGTCGGCGCGCCCGCCCGACAACAGCGGCCCCAGCACGGTGCTGCTGGTGATGCCGAGGCGGCAGGTGGATGTGCCGGGGCAGGCCACCACGTTGTCGCCGGTTTGCGGTTCGCCCAGGCCAAGGGCGGCCAGACCGCTGCGCAAGGCGGCCAGCTTGTCCTGCGCCACATTGAAGATGACCAGGTTCTGATCCTGCGTGGTGTTAACGCGATCCAGCCCATGCGCTTGCAGTAACGCCGCCAGGTCGATCATCTGCTGCGCCTTGAGGTCGCCGATCGGCAACGCCACCGGCAGCACGAACAGGCCCGGCTGGTGTTGCGCCATGACCCGGCGCGGCGCGCCCTGTCCCGGCACAACCCCTGCGCCCGGTGCGCGCCACTCGCCCTGCGGATACGGCTGTGCCGCCAAGGCTTCACGAGTGCGCGCGAATTCCTCGCGGTATTTTTCGATGAACCCGGCTGCACCAAAACGTTCGACCAGGAACTTGAGGCGCGATTTGGCGCGTTTGGTGCGGTCGGAATACTTGTTGTGCAGGCTCACCAGCGCCTCCAGCGCGAACAGCAACTCGCGTTCTGGAATGAATTCCTCAACCACGATGGACTCGTGCGGCTTATGCCCCAGCCCGCCGCCGGCGCGGATGCGGAAACCGTGCACGCCGTCCTTTTCGGTGGCGATCACGCCGCAGTCATGCAGCAGCGATTGCGCGCAATCGGCCTCGCAGCCTGAAAAGGCAAACTTGAACTTGCGCGGCAACTGCTGGTTGAGCGGGTTGCGCAGGAAATGCAGGGTCGCCCCGTCCACATGGCGCGCCACGTCCACCCGCTCTTTCGGGCACACCCCGGCCAGCGGGCAGGCGGTCATGTTGCGGATGGTGTTGCCGCAGGCCTCGCGCGTGGTGACCCCGACCCCGGCCAGCCGGCGCATGGCGTGCGGCGTGTCGGCCAGCGGCACATAGTGCACCTGGATGTCCTGGCGCGTGGTGACGTGGGCGACGCCGTGCTGCGAATAGTCGCGGGTGATTTCGCCGATCACGCCCAGTTGCCGCGCCGTCAGCCTGCCGCCTGGCACCTTGATGCGCAGCATCTGCACGCCCTGCTGGCGCTGCCCATAAACACCCTGTTGCAAACGGATGGCGGTGAAGCGGTCGGGATCGATGTTGCCCGCCTCGAATTCGGCGATGGCCTGCTCGAAACGTTCGATCTCTTCCAAGTCGGACAGATTGCGGTTATTCAGACTCATTTCATTTCCTTTCAATGCAAAACCAGGCGGGTGCCGATGATTAGCAACATCACTGCCAACAGCGGGCGCAACACTTTTTCCGGGACTCTGGCCGAGAGATGGCTGCCGAGATAGATGCCCGGCAGCGAACCCAGCAGCAGACTGCCCAGCAGCACCAGATCCACCGTGCCCAGCCCCATGTGCCCCAGCCCGGCCACCAGCGTCAGCGGCACGGCATGGGCGATGTCGGTGCCGACGATTTTTGCGGCAGACAGGCGCGGATAGAGGAACAGCAACGCCACCGTGCCGAGCACCCCGGCGCCGATGGAGGAAATGGTCACCAGCACGCCGACGATGGCCCCGGTGATGAGGGTGGCGGTCGGCAGATGGCGGTGGTGCAGTTCGAACACGGTGCCGTCGTCGCGCCGCGCAATTTTTCTGATCCAGTCTTTCAGCAGCAACGCCACCGCGGTGAGCAACAGGGCGATGCTCAACACGCCGGTCATCAGGCTGCCCAGCGTCTTTTCATCCAGCGCCAGATATTTGAACAGGGCGAGGGTGAACAGCGCGGCGGGCAGACTGCCCAAGCTCAGGCGCTTGACGACTTTCCAGTCCACCGTGCCGTTGCGGCTGTGCACCCAGCCGCCGAGCGACTTGGTGAGTGCGGCATACAGCAGGTCGGTGCCGACCGCGGTCGCGGGCGACACGCCGAAGAGCAGCACCAGCAGCGGCGTCATCAACGACCCGCCGCCGACGCCGGTCACCCCGACGATCAGCCCGACCACAAAACCGGAAACCGTATAAAGCCAATCCATGATTGCCCCGTTGCACTTGAATGCAGCGCATTCTAGGGGCGCTGCTTTATATTACTAAATACTTTTATGTTAATATTTTATAACCTAATGACATATACGAGCCCAAGCCATGAACCTGCAACAACTGCGTTACCTGAATGAAATCGTGCGTTGCGATCTGAACATCTCGGACGCGGCGGGCGCGCTGTTCACTTCACAACCTGGCGTGAGCAAACAGATCAAATTGCTGGAAGAAGAGCTCGGCGTCGACATCTTCGTGCGCAACGGCAAACGCATCGTCGCGCTCACCGAACCCGGCAAGGCGGTACTGGCGATCGCGCAGCGCGTGCTGCACGAAACCAACAATCTGAAGCAGGTCGGGCAGGAATTCAGCCGCCAGGACAGCGGCAGCCTGACCATCGCCACCACGCACACCCAGGCGCGCTATGCCCTGCCCCACGTCATCAAGGCCTTCACCTTGCGTTACCCGGAAGTCAAACTCGGTCTGCATCAGGGCAGCCCGACCCAGATCGCCGAGATGGTATTGAGCGGGGAAGCGGACATCGGCATCGCGACCGAGAGCATCGCCCTCTACGACGAACTGGTCACCCTCCCCTGCTACGAATGGCATCACTGCGTGGTCGTACCGCCCAAACATCCGCTGCTGGAGGAGAAACGCCTGACCCTGAAGAAGCTGGCACAGTACCCCCTCATCACCTACGACTTCGCCTTCACCGGGCGCAACAAGATCAACCAGGCATTCAGCGAGGCGGGGATCGAACCCAACATCGCGCTCACCGCCATTGACGCTGATGTGATCAAAACTTACGTCGAACTCGGGCTGGGGGTCGGCATCGTGGCGCAGATGGCCTTCATCCCGGAGCGGGACCGGCAGTTGCGCATGATCGACGCCGGGCACCTGTTCCAGCCCAGCACCACGCGCATCGCCATCCGCCAGAACCAGTACCTGCGCGGCTTCGGCTACCACTTCATCGAACTGTTCGCCCCCCGGCTCACGCATGCCCTGGTGGCTGACGCATTGCACCTGACGCGCTAGTGTAGTGTTGCACGCTATCTGGAACTTATGCCAAGGTGCGGGAAGCCCTTGTGGGTCGGGTTTTAACCCGACATGTCGGACTGAAGTCTGACCCACAAAGGTTCGCAATAAGTATCGTTAAGCGTGCGGCACTACACCAGGAGCCCGCCCCAAGTTTGTCCATGCCCGCGCATCGGTCTGGATTAAAATGCGCCTCCTTCAATTCAATGCACCCGACCCGGTTTTAGCCATGAACCTCGTTCTGCAAGCCCCGCACGACCTTCCCGCCGACCAGATCGAACACCTCGCCAGACAGGCGGCCGCCCGCGCCATCGAGCAGACGGGCAGGCGCACGTTCCGGCTGCGTGACGCGCAGCCGCATGCCGAAATCGAGCCGTATTGTTTTGAGCACCATATCGATTTCGGTTTCGTGCCACGGGAACGGCGTCTGTCTGATTTCGGCCTGCTGGTGATGGACATGGACTCGACCCTGATCACCATCGAGTGCATCGACGAAATCGCCGGCATGCAGGGGCTGAAGCCGCAGGTCGCGGCAATCACCGAGGCGGCGATGCGCGGCGAGATCGACTTCGCCGAGAGTCTGCGCCGGCGCGTGGCCTTGCTGGCCGGGCTGGAGGAAGGTGCGTTGCAGCGCGTCTATGACGAGCGCCTGTGTTTGAATCCCGGCGCCGAACAGATGCTGGACACCCTGCGCTTGCAGGGCATCAAGACGCTGCTGGTGTCCGGCGGCTTCCTGTTCTTTACCGAACGGCTCAAGCCGCGTCTCGGCCTCGATTACACCCATGCAAATACGCTGGAAATCATCGACGGCAAACTCACCGGCCGCGTGCTGGGCAACGTATTCGATGCCCAGGGCAAGGCCGACTGGCTGGTGAAAATCCGCGATGAGCTCGGCCTCGGGCCGGAACAGGTGATCGCGATGGGCGACGGCGCGAACGACCTGAAGATGATGGCGCTGGCGGGGGTGAGCATCGCTTACCACGCCAAGCCGGTGGTGCGCGCCCAGGCCAACTATGCGCTCAACTTCGTCGGGCTGGACGGCCTGGTCAACCTGCTTGGCCGTTAAACCTTTTCCGCTCCGCGGTCAATGCCGGAGAGATGATTTTTTCGCTTGCCAAAACGGGCTCGGCTCCCTACAGTTAGTAAAAATTTCACCGGCAACCACTATCTATAGTGGTAAACCTGTAATCCGCAACACACTCAAGGGAGCCACACCGTGCAGGATACCGAAAACGCTTTGCCCTCCGCCTCAACCCACAAGAAGCCCATGACCGGACAGGAATTCCTGAACGAGATCACCCGCAATCTGTCGGGCAACGCCCCCGGCAAGGAAGCCGGCATGGCGCCGCAGGAGATCAGCACCGAAGTCTTGCTGGAAAAATACGCGGAGGCGGATGAAAAGTCCGTGCAGGACGTGCGCCGCCGTGTTGCGCGCGGTCTGGCACAGGCAGAAAAACCCGAGCACCGCGCGAAATGGGAAGAAGCCTTCTTCCTGGCACAGGAGAACGGCTTCGTCCCCGCCGGGCGCATCAACTCCGCCGCCGGCCTGAAGATTCAGGCGACGCTGATCAACTGTTTCGTGCAACCGGTGGGCGACGCCATTTCCGGCATCAGAGACGGCAAGCCTGGCATCTATGATGCGCTGCAGCAAGCTGCCGAGACGATGCGCCGCGGCGGCGGCGTCGGTTACGATTTTTCCTCCATCCGTCCGGCCGGCGCACATGTCAAAGGCACCAACTCGCGCGCCAGCGGGCCCATTTCCTATATGCGCGTGTTCGACCGCTCCTGCGAAACCGTGGAGTCCGCGGGCGCACGGCGTGGCGCACAGATGGGCGTGCTGCGCTGCGACCATCCCGACATCGAAAAATTCATCCGCGCCAAGGATCAGGGCGACTTGCGCAACTTCAACATCTCGGTCGGCGTGACCGATACGCTGATGCAGGCGGTGGAGAAGGACGAAGAATTCGAACTGGTGCATGCCGCGGAACCGTCTGTCGCCCTGAAAGAAGCGGGGGCAACGCAACGTGCAGATGGCAAATGGGTGTATCGCAAAGTGCGCGCCGCCGACCTGTGGAAACAGATCATCGAAAGCACCTACGACCACGCCGAACCCGGCGTGCTGTTCATCGACCGGATGAACCGCGACAACAACCTGTCGTATTGTGAGTTGATCGAGGCGACCAATCCTTGCGCCGAGCAACCGCTCCCCCCCTACGGCTGCTGTTGCCTGGGTTCCATCGACCTGACCCGCATGGTGAAGAATCCGTTCTCGAACCACGCCGGCTTCGACTACGAACCGTTCAAGCAACTGGTGCACACGGCGGTGCGCATGCTGGACAACGTGCTGGATGTCACCGCGTGGCCGTTGCCGGAACAGCAGCAGGAAGCACAGAACAAGCGCCGCGTCGGCCTCGGTTTCACCGGGCTGGGCGATGCGCTGGTGATGCTCGGGCTGCGCTATGACACCGACGAGGCGCGCGATTTTGCCGCAGACATCACCCGCATCATGCGCGACGAAGCCTATGCCGCTTCAGTGGAACTGGCACAGGAGCGCGGCGCGTTCCCGCTGCTGGATGCGGACAAATATCTGGCCGCACCGCGCTTTGCTTCGCGTCTGCCGGACGAACTGAAAGACCATATCCGCCGGCACGGCATCCGCAACAGCCACCTGTTGTCGATCGCGCCCACCGGCACCATCTCGCTGGCCTTCGCCGACAATGCTTCCAACGGCATCGAGCCGGCCTTCTCCTGGTTCTATACGCGCAAAAAACGCATGCCGGACGGAACGAGCAAGGACTACTCGGTGGAAGACCATGCCTGGCGCGTGTTCAAGTACCAGGGAGGGGATGTCGATCATCTGCCGCCGACCTTCGCCTCCGCGCTGGACATCTCCGCCATCGACCATATGAAGATGGTCGCCGCCGTTGCCCCCTACATCGACACCTCGATCAGCAAGACAGTCAACGTCCCCGCCGATTATCCGTACGAGGATTTCAAGGACCTCTACACCGAGGCGTGGAAGGCCGGTCTGAAGGGTCTGGCGACCTACCGCCCGAACAGCGTGCTCGGCTCGGTGCTGTCGGTCACGCCGGAAAAGAAAGAAGACCAGCCGCAGGATTTCGTGTTCGACCAGGATAGACGCATCGAGCTGGAAGCGGCGCCCAAGCCGGCGCTGGCCTCCCTGCGCTGGCCCGGTCGCCCCGCGCTCCCGGCCGGCAGCGAAGGCTGGACTTCGCCGGTGGTGAAACACCCGCTCGGCAGTTTCGTCGCCTTTGTGTCGCACACCCGGAGCTTCCCCCACCCCAACCCTCCCCCGGTGGGAGAGGGCGCGAACGCCGCGCTGCGCGATTCCTCAACTCTGGGCTGCAACCATCCGTTCGAGGTCTGGGTGAACGGCTCGGAACAACCGCGCGGTCTGGGTGCATTGGCGAAGTCGCTGTCGATGGACCTGCGCACGCAAGACCCGGTGTGGATCCGCATGAAGCTGGAAATGCTGATGAAGACCGCCGGCGACGACGCGTTCGACATGCCGATGCCCCCCAGCGGCGAGATGATGCGCATGCCGAGTCTGGTCGCCGCCTTCGCCTACCTGCTCAAATACCGCATCGAGGCGTTGGGCGCGCTGGAAGTCTGCGACGGCGCGACCACGCCGATGATGGACGCGCTATTCGCCAAAAAGGAACCCAAGACCGGGGTCGATGGCACCATGAGCTGGACGGTGGACATCGCCAATGCGGGCAGCGGCGACGATTTCGTGCTGGGATTGAAAGAACTGGTGCTGCCGGACGGCCAGCGCCGCCCGTACTCGATGTGGCTTTCCGGCGTGTATCCGCGCGCCTTGGACGGGCTGTGCAAAGTGCTGAGTCTGGACATGCGCGTCATCGACCCGGCGTGGATCGGCATGAAACTGCGCAAGCTGCTCAACTTCGGCGAGCCGCTGGGCGACTTCATGGCGCGCGTGCCGGGCGGGGTCAAGATGGAAAGCTATCCCTCCACGGTGTCGTACGTCGCCAAGCTCATCATTCACCGTTACGCCATGCTCGGCATCCTCGACGAGAGCGGCTATCCGGTGCAACAGATGGGCGTACTGGAAATCCCCGAAGGGCAACTCAAACCGACCGCGCTCAAGACGATCGCCGGCAAAGTGTGCAAGGAATGCGGCAACGCCACGCTGATCAAGAAGGATGGCTGCGAGTTCTGCACCAGTTGCGGCGCGATCGGGGCGTGCGGGTGAGCTAGCGTAGTGTTGCACGCTATCTGGAACTTATGCCAAGGTGCGGGAAGGCCTTTGTGGGTCGGGTTTTAACCCGACATGTCGGACTGAAGTCCGACCCACAAAGGTTCGCAATAAGTATCGTTAAGAGTGCGGCACTGCACTAGCGCCGCGCGCGCATCTGCTGCAGATACAGCGTTTCCACTTTCTGCCGCGCCCACGGGGTGCGGCGCAGGAACTTGAGGCTGGAGTTGACGCTGGGATCGTGCGTGAAGCAGCGGATCGGCACTGCATCCGCCATCGCTTCCCACCCCATTTCTTCGGCCAGCCGGGTGACGATCATCTCAAGGGTGATACCGTCCAGGCTGGGGCGGTTCGCCGGTTTTGTGTGGGCTTCCATGCGCGGATTTTACCGCCGATCATTGCAATCGGGCGCTTACAATGCGCTTCCTTGTTTTGAACTTGCCACGCACACATGACCGAATCCGTCCGACTCGCCAAACGCATTGCCGCACTCGTCCCCTGCTCGCGCCGCGAAGCCGAGTTGTACATCACGGGCGGCTGGGTGAAGGTGGACGGTCAAGTGGTGGAAGAACCGCAGTTCAGGGTAACGGCGCAAAAGATCGAACTGCATCCCAAGGCAGCGCCCGTTCCCGTCGTTCCGGCGACCCTGCTGCTTCATCAGGCGGCCGCTGCCACGCCGCAACTGCCGTGCGCCAAGACGCACGCGGCGGACGACCCTTCCGGCCTCCGCCTTCTCAAACATCACTTCCTGCATCTGACGCAATGCCTGCCGCTGGAGCGCGGCGCGAGCGGCCTCGCGGTGTTCAGCCAGGACGGCCGCGTCACGCGCAAACTGGCGGCCGATGCCGGCAGCATCGAACAGGAGTACGTGGTGGAAACGGCCGGCGCGTTGAGTACCGATGGCCTCAAACTGCTCAACCACGGACTCGACTACAACGGCAAACCGCTGCCGCCGGCCAAGGTCAGCTGGCAGAACGAGACCCGTCTGCGCTTTGCGCTCAAGGGCGTGCAAACCGGGCAGATCGCCCACATGTTCCAGGCCGTAGGACTGCAGATCGTGAGCCTTAAGCGGCTCCGCATCGGGCGCATCTCCCTGTCCAAACTGCCCGCCGGGCAATGGCGCTACTTGATGCCATCTGAACGATTTTAATGCCGATCCGCAACGATGAACCCGGAACACCTGAAACTTCTGGTCACCCGCGCGATGCCTTACGGAAAATACAAGGGCCGCCTGATCGCCGACCTGCCCTGGAATTACCTCAACTGGTTCGCGCGCACAGGCTTCCCGCCCGGCGAGCTCGGCAGGCGGTTGGCGTTGATGCAGGAAATCGATCACAACGGGCTGTCCTCTTTGCTGGAGCCGCTGCGCGGGCGCTGACGCCCGCGTTTCACCGCCATGCATAAGCAATCCACCCGAGACTATCTCGCCGGCTATCCCCCCGCACGGGTACAACAAGTGCGGCAAGCAATCGCGCAGGACAGATTGTCCGGACTTTTGCGACAGAAATACCCGCTGGCCCATGCGGTGCGCACCGACAAGGCGCTTTATGACTATGTGCTGGAAATCAAGAACGCGCATTTGCGCAATGCCGGGCAAATCAGCAAAGTGATATTCGACAGCAAGCTGCATGTCCTCAGGAATGCGCTGGGGATGCACACCCGTGTCCCGCGCGTGCAAGGCCTGAAACTCAAGACCAAACGCGAAATCCGCGTGGCGACCTTATTCAGGGAAATGCCGCCGGAGTTTCTGCGGATGATTGTCGTGCATGAACTGGCACACCTGAAAGAGCGCGCGCACGACAAGGCGTTCTATCAGTTGTGCCTGCAGATGGAGCCGGACTACGCGCAACTTGAATTCGACCTGCGCGCCTATCTGACTTACCGGGAGACCGGCGGGGCGGCGCTGTGGGGGCCGTAATGCTGCACGGCGCGGTCAGCCCTGGTGCAACTGGTTGAGCTGGCGCGCGATGATGTCGTGGTTCAGCCACAGCACGGGCCCGGCCGGAGCGGAGGTTTCCCTGAACATCAGCGGACCGGTGCCTTCCAGCACCAGCGCGCTCAAGATGTCCGTCACCAGCGCATCGCGGCTCTTGTGCATTTTAGTGATGTCTTCGGACGTGCCGATCATCACCTCGGCCAGTTCCGGCGTGTTATCCATCGGCCACGCATCAAAATTGCGGAACTGGCGCATGGTCGCGCTGTCGTTGTAGGCATCGATCTTCTGCAACAGTCCTTCCAATGACTGGCCTTCCTGCAGTACGGCCATGCAGGCCTGCCACTGCGCTTCGGCCCAGGCGCCGCCGCCTTCGCGTTTCAATGCTTTCAGCAGCGGAAACAGGGACAGCTCGACCCCGACGAAAATGTCGGACGAGTTGGTGCGAATCTCCGGGCAGTTGTACACCGTCGCCTTGATGCCCTGCTGCCACGCCGCCTGGGCGTGTTTTTCCAGGCGCATCTTGGCGTAGCCCTGGGTGTAGTTGGTATAGGTCTGCCACTGGTAATCGTCGCCAATCAGGATTTCGGTGCCGTGATAGCCGTAGGCGGTGTAACGCGCCTGGCCGCCGCTCTTTTCCACGCGCTCGCGAATCGCGGCGCTGCCTTCGATCAGGTACTGGAAGGTATTCGCCGTCACCTCGTCAAAATTCATCAGAATCAGCTTGCCCAGGTCGCTGTTAAGCAAGGCACTGGAAGGCTGGAAGCGCTCGCCGCGGCCTTTGTAGATGCGGTTGGCAATAGCGAGAAACACCTTGGTCTTGGGGATACCGCCGGCCATGGTGTGCGCGAAAAATACATTGCTGCCGTCCGGAATCATGCGGTCCAGTTCGGCCATCACCTTTGCCACCGAATCCCTGAAACGCTTCACCCCCACGGCACGGCACTGCTCGATGTGCGCCCAGTCCAGTTTGTCCTCCTGCCAAGTCTTCAGCGTCATCTCGGCGACCCTGTCGGTCGGGGTCGGCGTGCCCGCCGGCGCATCCAGGTCAAAGCCCGCCATCAACGGCACGTTGATGATGCGCCCGCCCAGATTGGCTTCCGCAGTGGCGAGCTCCTCGGCAGTCAGCGCGCGCAGCGCGTTGTTCTCGTCGCGGCGGCCGACGGTGATGCCGATGATGGTCATCCCGGCCGTGCGCGCCTCGTTGACCAGTCCGTTGGCATAACCCCGGCCAAACAGCTCGCCAAACAGGACAAAGACATCGCCTGGGCGAAAAATGTTGCCTTGCGGAAGCGCTCTCAAAGAAGTCGGTGCATGCATCTGTGTAATCTCCTGCGTAAAAATTGTTCAAATCCGGGTTCAGGCCTGAAACTCTATCAAAAATATGGGCGGGTCAAGGCGGTAAATCACCATTCATGTCTCCAGCGCCCGCACTTTCACCGTTTTTCCCTTCACTTTTCCGGCCGACAGGCGCTTCACGGCCTCGCGCGCGATGTCGCGGGTGACGGCGACGTAGGTGGACAGGTCGGTGACGATGATCTTGCCGACCTGTTCGCGGGTGAATCCGGCTTCGCCGGTAAGCGCGCCCAGCACGTCGCCGGCACGGATCTTTTCCTTGCGGCCGCCGAGGATCTGCAGCGTGACCATGGGCGGCACCAGCGGCACGTTGTGTTCACGCTGCAGTTTGTCCAATTCTTCCCACTCCGGTTCAATGCCCATCAGTTTGGCGATATTGCCGATGCGGTTCATCTCGGCGGGGCTGACCAGGTTGAAGGCGCTGCCTTCCGCGTCGGCGCGGCCGGTGCGGCCGATGCGGTGGATGTGCACTTCGGGGTCGGGCGTGACATCGACGTTGATGACGGCTTCGAGTTGCGCGATGTCCAGCCCGCGCGCGGCGACATCGGTGGCGACCAGCACGGAACAACTGCGGTTGGCGAACTGGATCAGCACCTGGTCGCGCTCGCGCTGTTCCAGGTCGCCGTTCAGCGTGAGCGCATGGATGCCCTCGGCCTGCAGCACTTCGAGCAGATCGCGGCATTGCTGTTTGGTGTTGCAGAAAGCCAGCGTGCTGACCGGGCGATAATGCTTGAGCAAGGTGGCGACGGCGGGCAGGCGGCTCTCGTGGCGCACTTCGTAGTAATGCTGTTTGATCTTGCTGTCGTCATGCTGCTCGGCCAGTTTCACTTCCTGCGGCTGGTGCATGAACTGGCGCGCCAGTTGGGTGACGCCATCGGGATAGGTGGCGGAGAACATCAGGGTCTGGCGACGGTCGGGACAGCGCTTTGCCACGAAAGCGATGGAGTCGTAGAAGCCCATGTCCAGCATGCGGTCGGCTTCGTCCAGCACCAGCGTGTTGATGGCGTTCAGTTCCAGCGAGCCGCGCTCGATGTGGTCCATGATACGGCCCGGTGTGCCGACCACGATGTGCGCACCGAAGCCCAGGCTCTCGCGCTGCGGGCGCAGGGTGCTACCGCCGACCAGGGTGAGGATCTTGATGTTGTGCATGTAGCGCGCCAGGCGGCGCAGTTCCTGCGTGACCTGGTCGGCCAGTTCGCGCGTCGGGCACAGCACCATGGCCTGCACGCCCATATGTTTGGGATTGAGTTTAATCAGCAGCGGCAAACCGAAGGCGGCTGTCTTGCCGCTGCCGGTCTTGGCCTGCGCGATCAGGTCTTGCCCGGCCAGCGTGATGGGCAGGCTCTCGGCCTGGATCGGCGTCATGGCGTGGTAACTGAGCTGCTGCAGGTTGTCCAGCAGGGCGGGCGGCAGCTTCAGCATGTGGAAAGCGGGACCGGTGGCGGTCGGGGTGGAAGGCGTGCTTGTTTTGGTCATGCGCGATTATCCTCGCCGGCGGCGCGTCCTGCTATAGTTGGCACAACATTTAGCGGAGCCCCGCCATGCCCAAGCACACCCTCCCCGACCCTGCCCGCCTCGACCGCGTTGTGGCCGAGGCGCGCCAGCAGCGCGAATTGCGCGAAGCCGGTTACCGCGAACGCGCGCTCAAGCTCTATCCGCACATCTGCGGACGCTGCGGGCGGGAGTTCGCGGGCGCACGGCTGCGCGAGTTGACCGTGCATCACCGCGACCATAATCACGACAATAATCCGCCGGATGGCAGCAACTGGGAATTGCTATGCCTGTACTGTCACGACAACGAGCATTCGCGCGTGATGGACGAAGTGGTGCGCGACAGGAAAGACGGCAAGCCGGCGGTGGCGACGCACAATCCCTTTGCCGACCTTAAGGCGCTGCTCAAGAAGAACGACTGATCCGCCTGCCGGTTCAGAATCCCAGCAGGAACAACCACAGGGGCAAGGTCAGCGCGGCCAGCAAGGTGCTCAACATTACCTGCGCGGCGATGGTGTCGCCGTCGCCGCCCATGCGCGTCGCCAGCACATAAGCCATGGTCGAGACCGGCAGTGCCGCCATCAGCACGGCGATATTGAAATACACCCCCTGCAAACCGAACAAGGTCGCCAATCCCCAGGCGATGGCCGGAATCAACAACAGCTTCACCCCCACGCCGTACCACAGTGTGCCGCGCTGCTGATGCAAACCTTTCAGGCGCAGTGCCGAGCCGACCGCGATCAAGCCCATCGGCAACGAGGCCTGCGATAACAGCGCGAGTGTGGTGTTCAACATGGCGGGCAAGTGCAAGCCTCCCAGGCTGAACGCGATGCCGCCCACCGTGGCGAGGATCAAGGGGTTGAGCAAAATCTCGCGCAGCCAGTGGCTCTCGCTGTGGCGCGCCAGCATCAGCACGCTGGCAACATTGGCGATGGGCACCATGAAACCCATCAGCAAACCGATGGCGGCCAGGCCGGTCTGTCCGTGCAAACTGCCCGCGATGGAAAGACCGACAAAACTGTTGAAGCGGAACATGGCCTGGAAGGTGGCGGCATAAACCTTGGACGGGGCATGGAACAGAGGTTTCGCCAGCAGCCCGAGCAGGATGCCCGCGCCCATGTACAGGGCCGCCACCCCCATCATCGGCGCCGCCGCGCCAAGGTCGAGGGTGAAGTGCGACAGCGTGTGGAACAGCAGCGCGGGGAAGAACACGTAGTAGATCAGGCGGTCTAGCTGCGGCCAGAAATCGTCGCGCAGGCCGAACCAGCGGCGCATGGCAGCACCAAGCAGGATCAGCAGGAAGATGGGAACGATGGTCTGCGCGACGGTCATGGCTGGATGAGTGCCGCGCGGAAAAGACCGTTAGCTGGCGCGCCTGAACAGGGCGGGGATCGCCGCCTTGGGCCTGGCTGCAGGCAGTTCCGGCTTGTGGGTGGAAGGCGCAGGCTCGGTCACTTTGGGCACGTATGGCTGGTCGAACCAGGGATCGTGCGCCGGTTTGTTCGGTGCGGGCTTGTGGTAAGCGTGATGCGATTCATGCGCTGCGGCAGGCGGGCGCACCGAACGGGCAGGCCCTTGCGGCAGCACGGCAGTTTCTTTTTCAATCGTGATCTTGATCAGCTTTTCGATCTCGACCAGATATTTTTCCTCTTCCGGCGACACCAGCGAGATCGCCTTGCCCGAGGCGCCGGCGCGGCCGGTGCGGCCGATGCGGTGTACATAGTCTTCCGCCGCATGCGGAATCTCGTAGTTGATCACCATCGGCAGATGGTCGATGTCGAGTCCGCGCGCGGCCACATCGGTGGCAATCAGCACACTCACGCTGCCCTGCTTGAAAGCTTCCAGCGTCTGCTGGCGCTCAAGCTGGCTGCGGTCGCCGTGGATGGCATCGGCGGTGATGCCTTCGCGCTGCAACTGGCGTGCCAGACGGCTGGCGGTCAGCTTGGTCTTGGTGAACACGATCACCTGCTTGGCGTCGTCGCCCTTCAACAATTTAGCCAGCAGCGCATGCTTGTCGGCCTGTTCCACCCGATAAACCTTCTGCGCGATGTTTTCGGCCAGGGCATTGCTGCGCGCCACTTCGATCAGCGTCGGGTAAATCAGAAAATCCTCGGACAGCTTCTTGATCTCGTCGGAGAAAGTCGCGGAGAACATCAGGCTCTGGCGGCGGCGCGGCAGCAGCGCAAGGATGCGCTTGAGCGCCGGCATGAAGCCCATGTCCAGCATGCGATCGGCCTCGTCCAGCACCAGCATCTGCACCTGGTTCAGCAGCACGGTCTTCTGTTCGATGTGGTCCAGCAATCGTCCCGGCGTCGCCACCAGAATCTCCACGCCGGTCTTCAGGTGCGGCGTCTGCGTCCTGATGTCCACCCCGCCGTACACCACCAGCGAGCGCAGGTGGGTGTACTTTGCATACATCTTCACACTCTCTTCGACCTGCACCGCCAGTTCGCGCGTCGGCACCAGGATCAGTGCGCGCACCGGATGGCGCGCGGGCGAGGTGCTGGCACTGGCATGCGGCAACAGTTTTTGCAGCATGGGCAAGGCGAAGGCGGCGGTCTTGCCGGTGCCGGTCTGCGCGCCCGCCATCAGATCCTGATCCGCCAGCACGGCCGGAATAGCCTGCGCCTGGATCGGCGTGGGCGTGCTGTAACCGGCTTCGGTCAGGGCTTTGAGAATGGAGGGATCAAGCTGCAGATCGGCAAAACTGACGGTATTCAATGTGGGCGTCTCTTGGGTCGTGGATGAAAAATTGCGGGCATTATACCCCTGCCCGCCGCAGCGCTCTCGCCCCCCTGCACTCACCCCGGCGCGCTCCAGCGCCGGGAATAATTCCTGCTCTTCAAAACGCACATGCCGGGCCAGCAGTTCGCCGAAATCGGCCAGTGTCTGCGCGTCTCCTGCCTGGATCGCGGGCAACAAGGCATGCAGACGGCGATGGTCGGCCAAGGTACGCTGGATCAGCATTTGCGCGGCGGGATAATGCAGGCGCGGCAGCCAGTCGTGTTCTTCGCGTGCAAAGTGCGGCGCCAGTTCGGTAGCCATTTCCTGGACGACGCGCGCACCGGCAACAGCGATCGCTGCGGGATCATGCCCGGCGGCAGCGCGTACACAGGCCTTGGCCAAGGTCAGCGCCTGGTGATGTTCACGCGACAAGTCCTGCAAGCGGGGATCGCGCTTCATCCCGGCTGCCCGTCCGCGCGCGGCCGCCAGT
The DNA here is from genome assembly GCF_045866295.1 of Ferrigenium sp. UT5. Lineage (NCBI taxonomy): Bacteria > Pseudomonadati > Pseudomonadota > Betaproteobacteria > Nitrosomonadales > Gallionellaceae > Ferrigenium > Ferrigenium sp. UT5. Next base: position 56,408 of record NZ_BAAFRY010000006.1, on the reverse strand, counting down.
AGGCCGGCAGGTAGCGCCACACCCACGGGCCGAAGCAGGCCAGCCATAGCAGGGTGGCGGCAAGATAGAGCCAGCCGGAATGCGACGGCAGCAGATCGGCCGCGAGGCGCAGCAGCGCGGTGAACTGGATGCCGACGAACATCAGCTTGACCGGCGTGTCGATCACGAACGGCAGGCCGGAGTGACCGAGCGTGACGCGCGTGCCCATGCCGATCACCAGCGTGGCATAGCAGCCCACGGTCAGCGCGTGCAGCGGTGCCAGGCCGAGGATGAAGGCGGTGCCGCCGTGCGTGAGCAGCCACAGGCTCTGCACCGAGTACAGCAGCATGGCGATGGAAAGCCAGGCGAACCCGACGTGCAGCACGGCCAGCAGCGGATTCCGGAAACTGCGCCGGAAGCCCCACAGATACGTCAGCGTCAGCGCACTTGCCGCCAGCGGCAGGTCGGCCAGCCACAGCCAGGCGGACAGGTTGAAGAATTCCAGTACGCCATGCACGAGACTGGCCGCCAACAGGGTCCACCACGGCCAGAACGGGCGCGGCACGTCCTGTTGCTGCAACGCGCTACTGGTGAAGAACGGGATCATGCGGTGCGCCACGGTGGCGAACACCGGCAACACAAAACCCCACAGCGCGGCCCGCAGGGAGAGTTGCAACAGCGCATGCGCCCCGGTCAGTTGCCACAGCAGGAAACTCAACAGCGCCAGCCAGCCGATCGAGAACGCGATGAACAGCACGATAGTGTGACGCTTGTCGCCGCGGCGCGTGTCCAGCAGCACGCGCAACAGGGCATACAAGCCGACCGCCCAACCGGCCAGCAGGCTGACATCGGCCAGCAACAACAGTGCGCGACCGAAGACCAGCCCGGCGTAAAACAGCAGCACCCCCGCGAACATCAGCGCGAAGGCCGGCACAAAACGCGCCGCCGGAATCTCGTTGCCCGCCATCCAGCGCGGGAAGGTGGTCATCAGAAAACCGAAAAAGAAGAACGGCAGCGTGCCGAACAACAGCAGCCAGATATGGATGGCCGTCGGGAAAAGCGGCCAAGCCACTGTCTGCTGCGGAAACAGATAGCGGGTGCTCAACTCGAACAGCCACCACAGCATGGCCAGCAAGGTTTGCACGGCCCCTCCGAAGAACATGACACGGTGCGGAGCGGCGATAAAGGATTTCAGCATGAGATTTGCCTGTCGTGTGAACACTTATTGGCGCTTGAATTCGATGACGATCTGCCCCGGCTCGCGCGCCACATACTGGATCGCGATGCCGTTGCCATAGCGTTGCTGCAATTGCGCCAGCAGCGGCAGCGGGTCGTGGTCATTCACGAACTGCATGATCTCGCCGGGGTTCAGGCTGTCCAGCGCGCCGAAAATGGCGGCGTGGCGGAAACGTTTGGCCACCCCGCGCGCGTCGAAGGGGTAGCGCAGGTCTTGGTTAAAGGTCATGGAACAATCGTGATTCATGGGTTTTTCTCCAAAAGTGTTGAACAGGGATTCACAAAAGGGATTCACAAAAGGGATTCACAAAAGGCACGCGTGCCTGCATAATACATGCAAAATTTATGAATGTTTAATTCTACAAGCGCGGCCGGCACAATCCAAGCGAATATTGCCGCCAGTCCGTTCACAACCGCACCTTCTGAAAGGATATTGCCATGCCCTCCCTCACCGAATTCATGCACGCCGGCCACCAGACTTGCGACGCGGCCTTTGCCGACGCAGAGCAACATGCGCTGGCAGCAGACTGGACTGCAGCCGCGACCCAATTCGCCTCGTTCCGCGCCGAGATGGCGCGCCACTTCCGGCAAGAGGAAGAAACGCTGTTCCCCTCGCTACTGGCAGCTGGCGGTCCCGGCGGGCCGGTGCAGGTGATGAAAATGGAACACGCGCAGATGAACGACCTGATCGAACAACTGGCCGCCGCTGTCGCGGCGCGCGACAGCGATGCCTATGCCGGGGTGGCGGAGACCCTGCTGATCGTGATGCAACAACACAATCACAAGGAAGAGCAGATGCTGTACCCGATCGCCGACCATATCCTGGGCGCGCGCAGCACAGAGCTCATCACGCAGTTGCAAACCGCCTGAGCCGCGCCCAATGTCCCCCTTGCAGCTACTCGATGTGCGCGGCCTGCCGCCGCCGGAACCGTTCATGCAGATCATGGCCGCACTGGCCGAACTGCCGCCGCATGGCAGCCTGCGCGTGCTGATTCACCGCGAGCCGTTCCCCTTGAATGAGGTGTTGCGCGAGCAAGGTTATCGCTGGCAGACCTTGCCGCAAGCGGCTGGCGAATTCGAGATCCTGATCGGGCGCGCGGCATGAATCTCTCCGCGCTCAGCACCGAGCAGTCGCCACCGATCGCCTTGCCGTTTGCCTTCTTCGCCGTCGCGCCGCTGTTCCTGCTGCTGGCCGCGCTGTTGCTGCTCACTGCTGCCGACGCGCCGTTCGCCGCCCCACACACCCCGGAATTGCTGGCCGCCACCCACGCCATCACACTCGGCTGCGTGGCGGCGGTGATGCTGGGCGCACTGCAACAGATTCTGCCGGTGCTGGTGGGCAGCCCGCTGAGCGGTGCGCGCTGGGTGGCGGGCAGCGTCTGGTTGCTGTGGCTGGCCGGCGCGCTGGCACTGGTCGCGGGATTTCGCTTCGGCTTGCCGCCGCTGCTCCACGCGGCATGGGGTTTGCTCGGCAGCGCGTTCGCCATTTTCATCACCGCCTGCCTGATTAGCCTCGCGCGCGCGCCGGCGCGCAACATCACCTGGCTGGGCTTGCTGCTGGCGTTTCTTTCCCTGGCGGTTGCCGTCGTGCTGGGCGCGTTGCTGGCGCACGGCTATGCCAGCGGGCTGGCCCTGCCCTATGCCGCCTGGGCGGCGCTGCATATCAAGCTGGCGCTGGGCGGCTGGGTGCTGCTGCTGATCGTCGGCGTGTCCTATCAGGTGGTGCCGATGTTCCAGCTCACGCCCGCGTATCCCGCCTGGCTGACGCGCCTTCTGGCCCCGCTGCTGTTCGCCAGCCTGTTACTCAGCATCGCGGCAAGGGGAGCGGGATACGAACCGCTCGCCACGGCGGGTGAGATTTTGTTCTGGTCGCTGGCCATCAGCTTCGCCGTGGTCACGTTGCAGTTGCAACGGCAGCGCCGCCGCCAGGTCGCCGACACCACGCTGGATTTTTTCCGCAGCGGCATGCTCGCCCTGCTGTTCGCCGCCGCCGCGTCCTTGCTGGCGCGCGGCTGTCCGCTCACCCACGACAGCCTGCGTCTGTTGTCCGCGCTCGCGTTCGTGCTGGGTTTTGCGTGGTCGGTCATCTGCGGCATGCTGTACAAGATCATGCCGTTCCTGGTGTGGTTCCACCTGTTTCGCGGCGGCATGCAGGCAGGCATCCCCAACATGAAGCAGATCATCCCGGCACGCTGGATGCGCTGGCATTACCGCGTGCAGCTTGCCACGCTGCTGGCCGCGGCGGGCGTGCCCTTCTGGCCATCGGCCAGCACCGCATTGGCACTGGGACTGCTGGCGCAGGGACTGTTGCTGGGCGCGGCCGTACTCACCGCATGGAGGATTTATCGCTCGCACCTGCGCCGCCTGGCGCAGCCCGTTTCTGCGACCTGACGCGCCGGCGCACCATTGATGCTTCAGTAGGAATAACGCAGGCTGCCACTCACGTTGCGGCGCGGCTGCAAATAATAGTGGGCAGACTGCGGGTTCCTGTCATCTACGCCGTGCACCTGTTCTTGCGCCATCTGGTTGACGGTCTTCAACCCAAGGATCGTTTCCAAGCCAACCTTGGCCTTGAATGCCACCCCCAATACTTTTCGTTTCGTCTCGCTCATGGCCCGTTTCCCTCTCGTGTCGGGCTGGCGCTTAATCTATCGTCTTAAATTCTGAAGGGCGCTATAGTTCCCAGCGTTTCGGTGCCCCGGCAGATGAACACCTGTCGAACCTGCGCGGCAGCCTTTTATCCATGCGCCCGCCGGCACTGGATACAATACCCGCCTCGCATCGCTTGCCACCTGACCCCATGACAAAGACACCCAACAACAGCCGAAACAGCAACGCCGTCTATCGCACGGACTACACGCCGCCCACTTACCTCGTCGAGCAAGTCGAACTCGGCTTTGATTTGGATGCTGACAACACGTTAGTCAGTGCGCATCTGGTAATGCGGCGCAATCCGCTGGTGCCTGCGGCCGCACTGCAATTATTCGGCACGGATCTGGAGCTGGTGTCGCTACGCATGAACGGCAAATCGCTCAGGGCGCGCCGCGACTATGTTTTATCCGAAGGCGCGCTGGACATTCCGCATGCACCTGATGCGGTGGAGCTGGAAATCGTGACGCGCATCCATCCCGCGCGAAACACTTCGTTGATGGGCGTGTATGTGTCGAACGGGAATTTTTTCAGTCAGTGCGAAGCGCAAGGGTTTCGCAAGATCACCTACTTCCCCGACCGCCCAGACGTGATGGCGCCTTACACCGTGATGTTGCGTGGAGACAAGGCCAAATATCCAGTGCTGTTGAGCAACGGCAATTTGATCGAACAGGGCGATCTGGGCGACGGCAGGCATTACGCCAAGTGGCAGGACCCGTTCAACAAACCCTCGTACCTGTTCGCCTTGGTGGCGGGTAATCTGGTGTGCCAGGAAGAACGATTCAAGCTGCAATCTGGACGCAAGGTATTGCTGCAAGTGTGGGTGGAGCCGGGCAATCTGGACAAGACCGACCACGCGATGCAGTCCCTGAAAAAGAGCATCCGCTGGGACGAGCAGCGCTTCGGGCTGGAGCTGGATCTGGAACGCTTCATGATCGTGGCGGTGGGCGACTTCAACATGGGCGCGATGGAGAACAAGGGGCTGAACATCTTCAACACAAAATATGTGCTGGCCAATCCGCGCATCGCCACCGACAGCGATTACGACAACATCGAATCGGTGATCGGCCACGAGTATTTCCACAACTGGACGGGCAATCGCGTGACCTGCCGCGACTGGTTCCAGCTCTCGCTGAAAGAAGGCCTGACGGTGTTCCGCGATCAGGAGTTCTCTGCGGATATGGTGGGCACGGACACGGGACGGGCGATGAAACGCATCGACGACGTGCGCGGCCTGCGCCAGGTGCAGTTTGCCGAGGACTCCGGGCCGATGGCGCATCCGGTGCGCCCCGACAGCTATGTGGCGATCGACAACTTTTACACCGCGACCGTGTACGAAAAAGGCGCGGAAGTGGTGCGCATGTACCAGACCCTGCTCGGGCGCGACGGCTTCCGCAAAGGCATGGATTTGTATTTTGCACGCCATGACGGTCAGGCCGTCACCTGCGATGATTTTCGTGCCGCGATGGCGGATGCCAACGGGCACGACCTGCGCCAGTTCGAGCGCTGGTACAGCCAGGCCGGCACGCCGCAGGTGCATGTCAAGACCACTTACGACCCTGCCGCCAACAGCTATGACGTGACCCTCACCCAAAACTTGCGCAACAAGGCTGATATGCCGTTGCATATTCCATTCGCGCTGGGTTTGCTGGATGCGCAGGGAGCCGAGATGCCGTTATATCTGGCGGGAAAGAAACAAACTGAAACCACCTGTGTGCTGGAACTGACCCAGACGCAACAGACTTTCCGTTTCACGCAGGTGATGCACCGCCCCACCCCGTCGCTGCTGCGTAACTTCTCCGCGCCCGTGGTACTCGATTACGCCTACCGCGACGATGAACTCCTGCATTTGCTCAAGCACGACCGCGACCCGTTCAACCGCTGGGAAGCGGGACAACGCCTGGCGCAGCAACGCTTGTTGGGACTGGTTGCGCAAGTGCAGGCCGGTGCGGCATTGGTGCTGGATGCGCTGTTCATCGACGCGCTGCGCAGCACCTTGCTGGATGAAACGCTCGCGCCCGGTTTGCGCGAACAGGTGTTGAGCCTGCCCACCGAAAGCGTGCTGGCCGAACAATGCAAGATCATCGACCCGCACGCCATCCATCATGCGCGACAGTTCATGCGGCGCACGCTGGCGCAATCGCTCAGGGCGGAATGGATTGCCACCTATGAGGAAAATTTAACCCCGGGCACATACCGCCCCGATGCGCAATCCGCAGGCAAGCGCGCGCTGAAGAACCTGTGCCTGTCCTACCTGCTGGAATGGGACGACGAAAGCACGGTGCAATTAGCCCTCGCGCAAGAAGCAACGGCAAACAACATGACCGACCGTCAGGCCGCGCTCGCGGTGCTGGTGCAGCGCGATCCGCACACGCCCGCCCTGCAACGCTTCTACGCGGACTTTGGCGACGAGCCGCTGGCCGTGGACAAATGGTTCAGCCTGCAAGCCACTGCGCGGCGCAACGATGTGCGCGCCATGCGCCGCTTGCTGCGGCACCCCGCCTTCACCCTGAACAACCCGAACCGCGCGCGCAGCCTGATCTTCAGCTTCTGCAACGCCAACCCCGCGCAGTTCCACGCGCAGGACGGCAGCGGCTACGCGTTCTGGGCAGAGCAAGTCATCGCCCTCAACAAGATCAACCCGCAAGTGGCGGCGCGGCTGGTGCGCAGCCTGGATCACTGGAAGAAATACCCGCCGCAGTTGCGCGATCAAATGCAGGCCGCGCTGCAACGGGTCGCACAGGAAAAACGGTTATCCAAAGACGTGCTGGAACTGGTGCAAAAGGCGCTGGGGTAGCGGCCGATGCGGCCTGTTCCGTTCGCAGGGCCTCGCGCATAAAATGCACGAGGAACCCGGAGGTCTCTCAATCTGTTTGCGATCATTGCCCGGATTCGCATTATCATCGCAACCGGATCGATCCAAACCGTCACGGAGGCCCTCATGCAAAAACTGCTTCTTTCCCTCGTCCTGTGCTGTCTTTCCGTTACTGCCGCATTCGCCGCCGTGCAGGGCAGGGAGGTCAGCTATCGCGCCGGCGGCACTACGCTGAAAGGCTGGATCGCTTACGACGACGCGATAAAAGGCAAACGCCCGGCGGTGCTGGTGGTGCATGAATGGTGGGGGCACAACGCCTATGCGCGCAAGCGCGCCAACATGCTGGCGGAGCTGGGCTATGTTGCGCTCGCGGTGGATATGTATGGCGACGGCCGGCAGGCGCAGCACCCGGACGATGCGGGCAAGTTCGCCACCGAAGTCTCGCAGAACAAACCCATGGCCAAGGCGCGCTTCGAAGCGGCGATGAACGTGCTGCGCCGCCAACGCCGTGTGGATGCGCACAGACTGGCGGCCATCGGTTATTGCTTCGGCGGTTCGGTGGCGCTGAACATGGCGCGCGCGGGTGAGAATCTGAAAGGCGTGGCGAGTTTTCACGGCGGCCTCGCCACCGATGTACCGGCCCAGGCGGGCAAGGTGAAGGCAAAGGTGCTTTCCTTCACCGGTGCCGACGACAAGATGATCCCCGCCGCGCAGGTCGCCGCCTTCGAGCAGGAGATGCGCAATGCGGGCGTGAACTACCGGGTCGTGGTGTATCCCGGCACCATGCACAGTTTCACCAATCCGGAGGCGGACGAATACGGCAGGAAGTTCAATCTGCCCCTGGCCTACAACGCCGAGGCAGACCGCGACTCCTGGGCGCAGTTGCAAACTTTTCTGGCCGACGTGCTGAAATAAGCGCGCATGGCTGGCGCGACGAAACTCCGCGTCCTGATCCTCGGCTACGGGGAGATGGGACATGCCATGGAATACCTGCTGGCAGCGCGGCACGATGTGCGCATCTGGAACATGGGCGAGGTGGTGCGCGGCCAGCATGCGACGCTGGAGGAGGCAGTTGCCGCAGCGCAGGTGATTCTGTTCTGCCTGCCGGTCAACCCGCATTTCGAGATTGCCCGTCGCATCGCGCCGCATCTGCCCGCCGACAGCTTGTGTCTGACCATTGCCAAGGGACTGGACGAGTCGGGACGCACGGCGGCGCAGGTGTTCGAACGGCTATTCGCGGACACGCATCATTACGGCGTGGTGTACGGCCCGATGATCTCGGAAGAGTTGCGCGCGGGACGCCACGGTTTTGCCGATGCGGTGTTGTCCGCGGCAGCGGATTTCGCGGTGGTGCATCGCCTGTTTCGCGGCAGCACGCTGGTATGCCAGCAGGCCTCCGACTTGCACGGCAGGAGCTGGTCGGTGATCCTGAAGAACGTGTACGCCATCCTGTTCGGCGTAGCGGACGAACTGCGGCTCGGCGACAACATGCGCGGGCATCTGATGGTTGCAGCCATCGCGGAGTTGAGCGCCATCGTGCAGTCGTTCGGTGGCAAGGCCAACACGCCCTACAGCTATGCCGGGCTGGGCGATCTGCTGACCACGGCAACCAGCGCGGATTCGCACCACCATGAGCTCGGCCGCAGGCTGGCGCGCGGCGAGTGGGACGACATTTCCGGGGAGGGTGTGCACACCCTGCAGATGGTGGAGAAGTTTTGCCTGTTCGATTGGCGCAGCTATCCGCTGTTCGCGCTGGCGCACGACATGGTCACTGCGCCGCCGGCGCTGGATCGGCTGCTGCAGGCGTATCTGCGTCAATTGCGCGAGGTGGAGCGTTGCGCGATCTGAAGCACGCCCAGCCCCACCTCGTCGTCTCGATTTCCGGTCACGGCTTCGGCCACCTGGCGCAGACCGCCCCCGTCCTGAACCGGCTGCATCAACTCCTGCCCCGGATGCGCCTGACGGTGCGCTCGGGCCTGCCGCTGGCGCATCTGCGCTCCCGCATCCATGTTCCGTTCGCGCATCTGGGCAGCGAGGGCGACCTTGGCATGGCGATGTCATCAGCGCTCGATGTGCTGGCCGCAGAGAGCCGCGCGGCATTTGCCCGGTTCCATGCGGGATGGGAGAGGCGCGTAGCGGACGAGGCGCGCCTGTTGCGCGAACTCGGTGCGGACATGGTGTTTGCGAACGTGGGCTATCTGCCGCTGGCGGCGGCGCAGCACGCGGGCATCGCCAACGCGGCGCTGTGTTCGCTCAACTGGTTTGACATCTACCGTCATTACTGCGGCGATGATGACATTGCGGCACGGATGTTCGCCAGCTATGCACAGGCCGATGCCTTTCTGCGCGCCACGCCGGGCATGGCCATGGCGACGTTGCCCAATCTCGTGCCGGTCGCCCCCGTCGCCGACAGCGGCGCAAACCGGCGCGACGAACTGGATCGCCATCTGGGCTTGTCGCGGGAAGAACGGCTGGTCCTGGTGAGCCTGGGCGGCATCGCCAGCCGCTTGCCGCTCGAAGGCTGGCCGCGCATCGACGGGGTGAGCTGGCTGGTGCAGGAAAGCTGGCAGGTCCGGCATCCGGACGCCATCGTGCTTGAATCGTTGCCGCTCCCTTTCAGCGATCTGCTGGCCAGTTGCGATGCATTGCTGTGCAAACCGGGCTACGGCAGCTTCGTCGAAGCGGCATGCAGCGCGGTGCCGGTGGTGTATGTGAACCGTGCCGACTGGCCGGAATCGCCCGCGCTGATTGCGTGGCTGCAACAGCACGGCACCTGCCGCGAAGTGTCACGCACGATGCTGGAACGCGGCGACCTCGCCGGAGCACTTCACGCGGTGTGGCGAGCGCCGCGACGGGAACCGATCATTCCGCGCGGGAACGATGACGTTGCAAACTGGCTGGCCCATCACCTGCCGGGCGATTCATGATCCGGGCGTGATGGCCCGTTTCGCCAAACCGGAAAGGCATGCCGGAACCAGGCACGTGCTGCGGGTTGTATCGTGCTCGCGATTCATTGCTGCGGAGCACCGCGCTCGACCGGCAACCCCGCTTCCGCCCAGCGCACCATGCCGCCGTCAACGCTGAATACCTGGGTGAATCCGGCCTCCTGCAACTGCTGCACAGCCCGTGCCGAACGCCGGCCGGAGTGACAAATGACCACAACCGGCCGGTCTTTGTATGACGCAATTTCACCCATGCGCGACGACAATTGCCCCAGCGGCAGCAATCGGCTGTTCGGTGCGCGAAACTCCGCGTATTCGTCAGGCTGCCGCACATCCAGCAGCAGTGCGCCCTGCGCCTGCATCTCCGCCGCCTGCTTGACTTCGACCAGCGGAACGTTGTCCGCCCTGCAACCGGCAATGCTCAGCAAAAAAACACCGAGTGCAAATAATGCATAACGAAACTTCATGGGTGCCTCCTTATGTTTATGGCCTCGCGCCATCGTTGTGAGACTGGCGCGCCGAATTAGTGGTGATGGCCGCCGTCGCCATGCACATGCCCGTGGCTCAACTCTTCTGCCGATGCGGCGCGCACGCCGGTGACGACCCCGGAGAAGGTAAGCGCCTTGCCCGCCAGTGGATGATTGCCATCGACCGTGACTTGATCGTCGCTCACGTCGGTCACGGTGTAGAGCATGAAGTCATCGTCATCATCTCCTTCCGCGCCGCCCTCGAATTGCATGCCGACCGCGACTTCCGCCGGAAACATGCTGCGCGGCTCGACGCGCACGAGGTCATGTTCGTATTCGCCGAAGGCATCGTCCGCCTGCATGCTGACCGCGAACCGGTCGCCGACCGCTTTGCCTTGCAGCGCCTCTTCCACCAGCGGGAAGATGCCATCGTAGCCCCCGTGCAGATAGCTGATCGGCTCGCCGGCCTTTTCGATCAGCGCGCCATCGGCATCGGTCAATTCATAGGTCAGTGAGACCACTGCGTTCTTTTCGATCTTCATTGCATTTCCTTTATCAGTTTAAGTATTTCCTGCGGATGTCCGTGCGCGTGGACATCGTATAAAACGTGGCGCAGTTTCCCTTGTTTATCGATGACGAAGGTCGAGCGACGGATGGCCAGTTTCTGTTCCCCGTCGATTTCCTTTTCGTACAGCACCCCGTATTTCCGGCACACCCGCCCTTCCGGATCGGACAGCAGCAGCACCGACAGGCCGTACTTGTCGCGGAACGAAGCATGGCTGATGCAATCGTCGCGGCTGATCCCGATCACCCGGGTGTCGCGCGCGGCAAACTCCTCTTCGAGATCGCTGAATTCGTTCGCCTCCATCGTGCATCCCGGCGTGTCGTCGCGCGGATAAAAATACAGCACGACGTGCTGTTTGTCCTGCAGGGATGCCAGTCTGAAGGGATGCATGTCGGCATCGGGCAACTCGAAATGCGGAGCGGCCATGCCGGCCTGAAGCGATACAACTTGTATTGGCATAACTCCTCCTGGAGGTGGCATTCTATCCAATTTTGCACCGCGCGCACGGCTGAATTTGCTTTCCATTACCCGCACCGGGGATATAATCCGCGCATGAAAAATCTCCTGCTTGGCGGCATCACCCCGCAACAATTCCTGCGCGATTACTGGCAAAAGAAGCCGCTGCTGATCCGTCAGGCCGTGCCCGGTTTCGCCGGTCTGCTCGACCCGCAACAACTGATCAAACTCGCCTGCAACGAGGATGCGCAGGCGCGCATCGTCACGCAGCGGGGCGGTCGCTTCGGCCTGCAATGCTCGCCTTTGACGGCCGGTGATTTCAGCGGATTGTCGAAGCAAGGCAAGTGGTCGGTGCTGGTGCAGGGCGTCAATCATTTCCTGCCCGAGGCGGCGGAATTGCTCAAGCGCTTCAGCTTCATTCCGCATGCGCGCCTGGACGACCTGATGGTGAGTTACGCGCCCAAAGGGGGCGGTGTCGGCCCGCATTTCGACATCTACGACGTGTTCCTGTTGCAGGGTTATGGCCATCGGCGCTGGCAGATTTCCACCCAGCAAGATCAGACCCTGATCGAGGGCACGCCGTTGCGGGTCCTCAAGGACTTCAAGGTGGCGCAGGAATGGGTGCTGGCGCCGGGCGACATGCTCTATCTGCCGCCGCAATGCGCGCACAACGGCATCGCCGAAGACGATTGCATGACCTACTCCATCGGTTTCCGCACGCCCTGGTATCAGGAGTTGGCGGAGCAGTTCCTCGTCTATCTGCAGGATCGCATCGAAATCGGCGGCACCTATGCCGACCCCGACCTGAAACTGCAGAAGCATCCCTCCGAGATTGGCAAGAAGATGCTGAAACAGGTGGCGGCGGAAATCCGCAAGGTGCGTTGGGACGACGAGGACGTGGCGAACTTCCTCGGTTGTTACCTGAGCGAACCCAAGCCGCACATCTTTTTCGATGCGCCCACCAGGCCGCTGTCGCGCCCCCGCTTCGCGCTCGCCGTGGCGAAGCGTGGCGTGACGCTGGACCTGAAGACCTTGATGCAGTGCTACGGACACACGGTGTTCATCAACGGCGAGGCCTGTCCGCTGAAGAAGTCCAGCTACCGCATCCTGCGCCAGCTGGCCGATACGCGCGAACTGCCGCCTGCGCAATCGCTGCCGGAAGAAGCCGCCGCGCTGCTGCATGAGTGGTATCTGGCCGGTTATCTAGCACCGAAAGCGGGGAAATGACGATGGGTGAAGACACGCTGCAACACACCCCTTTCGACGGCGCGGCTGATTATGTTGCGGCGCTCGACCGGATTTGCGCTGCCGCACAGCACAGCCTGCTCATCTTCGAAAAGGATTTCTCCGACATCGGTTTCAACAGCGAGGCGCGTTACGACACCCTGCGCCATTTCCTGCTCGGCGGCAGCACCCACCGCCTGCACCTGCTGGCACACGACACCCAACACCTCGTCCGATTCTGTCCGCGCATGATGCTGCTGTTGCGCGAATTCGGGCACAGCATGGCCATCTTCCAGACTCCCCCGCACTTGCAGAAGGTGACCGAGCCGTTTGCCGTTGCCGACAACGCCCACTACGTGCGCCGTTACCATTTCGACGACACGCGCGGACTGCTGGCGCTCAACGATCCGCAAGGTGCGCGCGAACTGCATTCCCGTTTCGAGGAAATGTGGCAATCCTCCCATTCCGGCGCCGCCCCCACCCGTCTCGGCCTGTAATTTGGGGGCGGGGAAATTTTTTATCCGTTCCCTTCAGGCAATCACGCGCCAATCCAGTCCCGTTTCCTGGGTTGCGACTGCAATCTCTTCCGCCGCACAAGACAAGGTCGCGCTCAAGGCGCGCACCGCCAGTTCCGGCGTGTTGTTATGCGCGCTCAAGTGCGCCGCCACGATGTGCTGCAGACAGCCCGTGTCCAGACGCGCCAGAAAGTCTGCCGCCTGTTCGTTGTTCAGGTGGCCGAAACGCCCGCCCACCCGCTGTTTGAGACTGGCCGGATAGCGACCGTTGCGCAACATCGCTTCGTCATGATTGCATTCGAGTACCAGCGCGTGACACCCGGCCAGCGAGGCTTCGATGTGCGGTGTGACATGCCCGGTGTCGGTCAGCACACCCAGACGGCGTGCGCCGTCGCTGAACCCATATTGCACCGGCTCGCGCGCGTCATGCGGCACCAGAAAGGGCTGCACCTCGATGTCGCCGATGACGATGCGATGATGGGGATTGAGTTCGGTGACCGCGATATCCGCGAACGCGGCACGCTGCATCAGCAAGCTGCCGTGCGTCATCCATACCGGCAGTTTGAATTTGCGTGCCAGCCGCGCCACGCCGCCGATATGGTCGCTGTGTTCGTGGGTGACGAGGATGCCGTTGAGTTGTTCGGCCTGCAGGCCGAGACGGGCCAGTCGGGACTCGGTCTCGTTGACCGAGAAGCCGCAATCGAGCATCAGGGTGGTGCGACCGGCCTGCACCAGCAGCGCGTTACCCTCGCTGCCGCTGCCAAGCAAGGCAAAGCGCATCGCTGCCGTCACGGCACCATGCGTTGTTGAAGCGATTCCAGCAGGCGCGCGGCCGCGTCCTGCGGCGCCCCCTCGACGGTCACCACAGAAACACCGGCGGTTTCGACGACATGCAGTTGCGCTTCGGACTTGGATTTTGCCTTGTCGCCGATCTTCAGGAAATACACGCCTTTGCTGCGATCCCGGTCCATCGGTTTGATGGCCGCTTGAGTCAGCGCCACATCCACCGTGCGCCATGCCCGCTCGAAGGGCTCGGACAACAAAATAAAGTGGGTTGCGCCCACTTTCATCAGTTTCGCCGGCATCGGCTGCGCCTGGGCCGGCACCACCAGCGGCGCGGGCGCAACACAGGGCGCAACCGGCCCTTTCGGCGCGTGCGCAAAATCAGAATAGCTGGCGACCCGGGTACCGTCCGGCGCGGCTGATTCAAGCGGAGTGGCCGTGGCCGGCGCAACCAGATCAGGCGGCACTTCGAGCGGCTGTACCGCAACCGCCCCCGCCGTGTAATCCGACTGACCGATCCCGAACAGGCTGCACCCCGCCAGCAACGACACAACGGTGATTCCGGATACGATATTCCTGACCTGCATGACGACTCCCATTCAAATGACTCCTGCCTGACGCATCGCCGCTTCCACCTGCGGTTGCACCGCGGACGAAAGCGGGGTCAGGGGTAAACGCAGCACGTTCTTTATTTTGCCCATCCGCGCCACCGCCCATTTCACCGGAATGGGGTTGGCTTCGACGAACAGTTTGCGATGCAGACCGAGCAACTGGAAATTGATCGCGCGCGCGCGGGCGACCTCGCCGCGCAACGCCGCCGCACACATCTCGTGCATCAGCTTCGGCGCGACGTTGGCGGTGACCGAGATGGTGCCGTGCGCCCCCAGCAGCATCAGCGCCAGCGTGCTGGCATCGTCGCCGCTGTAGATGGCAAAATCCCCGATGGAGTCCTTCAACAAAGCAGCGCGCTGCAGCAGATCGCTGCCGCGCTCGATGCCGCCGGTCGCATCCTTGATGCCGACGATGTTGGGAATCTCCGCCAAGCGCAGCACCGTGTCGTTGTGCAGATCGCAGCCGGTACGCCCCGGCACGTTGTACAGGATGTGCGGCATGTCCACCGCCTCGGCGATGGCTTTGAAATGCCGGTACAACCCTTCCTGCGTCGGTTTGTTGTAATACGGCACGACCGTGAGCGAAGCATCGGCGCCGGCCTTTTTGGAGAAGGTCGCCAGCTCGATCGCTTCCCGGGTCGAGTTCGCCCCGGTGCCGGCGATGATGGGCACGCGCTGGCCGGCGTGCTTCACCGCTTCCGCGATGAGCAGCTCATGCTCTTCCACATTGACCGTGGGGGATTCGCCGGTGGTGCCGACCACCACGATGGCGTCGGTGCCCGCGTCGATATGGAAATCGATCAAGGCGCGGAACGCCGCCAGGTCGAGACTGCCGTCCTCATGCATCGGGGTGACGATTGCTACGATACTTCCCGTGATCATGATCTCTGCCACAAAAAGAAAGGCCGCATTCTAACCCAATCGACCGCTGTCACGCGACAGAAGCGAGGTGCCTGTGGAATAATGCGGGCAACCGGAACCCATTCGCTCATGTCCTCACTGACCCTCGCTCAACTGCATCCCGGCGACAGCGCCACCATCGTCACCATCCACGCCGAAGAGGCGTTGCACCAGCGCTTGCAGGCCCTCGGGATGCGCAGCGGCAAACGGGTCGAGCTGATCCGCCAGGCCGGTTTCTCCGGCCCGCTCCAGGTCCGCATCGGCACCACCGATGTCATGCTGCGCCGCAACGAGGCAAAAAAAGTCACGGTGTGCAAGGCATGAAAAGAATCGCCCTGCTCGGAATGCCCAACACCGGCAAATCCACCCTGTTCAACCGCATGACCGGCGGCGCGGCGCGTGTCGGCAACTGGCCCGGCATCACGGTCGAACTGCTGTCCGGCAAGATCCTGCTGGGCGGCGATATGGTGGAGATCATCGACCTCCCTGGCATCTACGACCTGCACGGTTTTTCCGACGACGAACAGGTGGTGCGCCATTTCCTGCACGACAACGTGCCCGACCTTGCCCTGGTCATCCTCAACGCCACCCAGATCGAACGCCAGATGAGCCTGCTGCTGCAATTGAAGCGGCTCAACCTGAACGTGGTGGTGCTGCTCAACATGGCGGACGAGGCGAAGAAATACGGCATCACCATCGACAGCAAAAAGATGGCCGAAATGCTCGACATGCCGGTCTTCCTGCTCAGCGGCAAATACGGCGCCGGCTACCCCGAAGCCCTGCAGGCCGTCGCCCGGGCGCTGCGCTATCCCACGCCCGGCATGGCCGAGCAATTGCGCAGCCAGCTGGAAGAAGACGCGCATCTTGAATCGGAAATGGCGCGTGTGCTGCACCATGCGGTACAGATTCCGGTGCAGATGCCGGAACATCTCAGCGACAAACTCGACCGCGTAATGCTGCACCCGTGGGCCGGGCTGCCGCTGTTCTTCGGCATCATGTATCTGCTATTCCAGGGCATCTTCCTGCTCGGGCAACCGCTCCAGTTATGGGTGGGCGACGCCCTCGGCTGGTTGCGCGGCGCCGCCCTCGAACCCGCGGTCGGCTGGCTGCCCGCGATCGTGCAGGGGCTGTTGTTGGACGGCCTCTATAACGGCGTCGCCACGGTCGCCGCATTCGTGCCGCTCATCATCCTGTTCTTTCTGTTCATGGCCATGGTGGAGGACAGCGGCTACCTGTCGCGCGCCGCCTTCCTGATGGACGCCCTGATGGCAAAGATGGGACTGGACGGGCGCGGCTTCGTCATGCTGCTGATGGGCTTCGGCTGCAACGTCCCGGCCTTGATGGGCACGCGCGTGATGCGCTCGCGCAGCCTGCGCCTGCTCACCATGCTGATCATCCCGTTCTCGCTATGCTCGGCGCGCCTGCAGGTGTTCGTCTTCATCACCGCCGCCTTGTTCTCGCCGGTGGCCGCGCCGCTGGTGCTGTTCAGCCTGTATCTGTCCAGCTTTGCCGCCGCCATCCTCACCGCGCTGCTGTTCAAGGGCAAGTACCAGAACAACGAGCCTTTCGTGCTGGAACTGCCGCCCTATCGCTTTCCCACCCTGCGCCAGATGCTGCTGCGCGGTTGGCAGGAGGTCAGCCATTTCCTGCGGCGCGCCACCCAATTCATCGTCGCCGGCGTGGTGCTGGTCTGGCTGCTCACCAACCTGCCGCCCGCCGCCGCACCCGGCGGGCCCGACACGTTTGCCGGGATGATTGGCAGCCTGCTCCACCCCCTCTTCGCCCCGGTCGGCATTGATGAACAGCTCACCATCGCGCTCATCTTCGGCTTCGTCGCCAAAGAGATCGTCATCGGTGCACTCGCCGTGATCTACGGCCAGTTCGGCGATGCGCTCGGCAGTGCGTTGGCCCAGCAACTGGATTGGGTGCAGGCCTACAGCTTCATGTTGTTCACCCTGATCTACACCCCTTGCCTGTCCGCCATCGCCACCCTGCGCAACGAAGCAAAAAGTACCGGCTTCGCCGCCTTCGTCATCGTCTGGTCGCTGGCGCTGGCCTGGCTGGTCAGCTTCCTGTTTTATCAAACGGCGCGCGCACTGGGCTATTGAACCTAAAAACCGCAGTTGACCGCTCCCGGGATGCCGCACGTCAATGAACAGAAGAGAATTTCGTTATATTTCCACGCTCATCTTTTGGGTGAATCGCCACGAAGTGTATTGCACGTCCCTCGCGGCGCACCCTGCAAAAACGCCCCGGTCAAGCCGGGGCGTTTCGTTTGCGGCGCAGCAATTGCGTGATCAGAACGACAATCTGATCCCGATATGCGCCCCATTTTCCAAGTCCGCAGTGGGCAGACCCTTGTCCAGGTTGAACTTGCTGTCACGATAGCCGATGTACGCCTGGGTCAATGGAGAAATGGAGAACTCGCCCCGGACCGCCAGTTGCGAAAAATGATTGACGTCACCAAAACTGATGATGCTGGGGGCGTAATGATATTCACCCACCACGGCAAAACGGCGATCAGCCGGCACCTCAAAGCGCACTTGCCCCCCCAGCGCAACTGCGGACACAAATTTGCGCGATGGCGCAACATTGTTCAGGGAAGCCGCAACGGCTTTCGCCCCGATTCCCAAAGTCAGCCCGGGCACACTCCCTTCTTCATTGAGCACCAGCAGCCCGGCATCCGCCATGGCATCGTTGTCGTCGTTGTACAAAAATGAGGCAAACAGGCTCGACTTACCGGCGATTCCGCTCGGCACGCCATATTTGAACTGGGCTGCGCTATTGCTCAAGTTGATATCCAGCGTATCTGCCATCGCCAGCGAACTTGCCAGCACCAATCCGATTGCAACATAACGACGTAGCATGAGCGACTCCTTATAAATGATGTTGGCGGAAGCGGTGAGATTCGAACTCACGGAGGACTTTCATCCTCGCTAGTTTTCAAGACTAGTGCCTTCAACCGCTCGGCCACGCTTCCAGTTGTCCCGGCACCGGCAGCCTGGCTGCGGCAGGGTCATGATGTCGGCGGGAGGGCGAACCCGGTTAACCCGCAAACAATGGCGCGCATGATACCTGAAAGGGCGACTTTTCCCAATGCGCGAAGATTCGGTCCCGCGCATTTTGCGGCTTGCCGTGCAGCCGGTTGATGGCAGCATGAATGCCGTCTGCCCGTCAGCGCCGGATTCGTGCCAGGACGCTCTCCGCCATTTCATCCAGCGGCACGACTTCATCCACCGCGCCCAGTTCGATCGCGGCGCGCGGCATGCCGAACACCACGCTGCTCGCCCGGTCCTGCGCGAAGTTGTACGCACCCGCCCGTTTCATCTCCAGCATCGCGGCGGCGCCATCCTTGCCCATGCCGGTCAGCATCACGCCGATGGCGCGGTTGCCCAGCACCTGTGCCGCCGAGTGGAACAGCACCTCCACCGAGGGCCGGTGGCGGTTGACGGGTGGCGCATCGCCAAGGACGATGCAATCGTCCGCTCCGTGGCGTGCCAGCGCGATGAGCGAGTGCCCCGGAGACAAATAGGCGTGTCCGCTCTGGATGTGTTCAAGCGGGGCGGCCACCTTGACCCGCATGGCGCACATACCGTCAAGCCGCGCCGCAAACGAAGGCACGAACATCTCCGGCATGTGTTGCGCGATCAGGATGGGTGGCGCATCTTTCGGCATCCTCCCGAGAAACACGCGCAACGCCTCCGTCCCACCGGTCGATGAACCCACCACGACAATCTTGCGTCGGTCATCTTTCAATTGTTTCAAGCCTGTTCGCCAGCGCATACACCGTCTGCCCGCGCAATCTGAAATACGCTGCCGCCTGATAGAAGTGTTCCGAATGCCCCGCGAACAGCAAACCGTTCGGCTTGAGCAGGGGCGCGAATTTCTTGAGGATGGCGAGTTGCGTCTCCTTGTCGAAATAGATCATCACATTGCGGCAAAAGATCGCGTCCAGCTTTGCGCGGATGGGATAGGCGGCATCCAGCAAATTGAAGCGCTTGAATTCGATCATGCGCTGCAACTCCGGGCGCACCATGAAATAACCGGCGTCGGCAGGCGTAAAGAATCGTTCGATTCGTTCCAGCGAGAGTCTCGCCACAGCTTCCGCCTTGTAGCGTCCGGCGCGCGCCGTGGCAATCACGCTACTGTCCAGATCGGAGGCGATGATGGAGACGGGTTGTTTGAAGCCCCCGAAAGTCTCGGCCACGGTAATCGCCATGGAATAGGCCTCCTCACCCGTCGAACAGGCCGAACACCACAGCTGGATCGGACCCGACTTGTCCAGCTTGCGCAGGTGCTCCGCCAGCAAAGCGAAGTGATGCGCCTCGCGGAAAAACGAGGTGAGGTTGGTGGTGAGCGAATTGGTGAACGCCTCCCACTCGGTTTCGCCACCGCGTTGCAACAGGGCGAGATATTCGCCGAACGACTTCAGCCAGGTGGCGCGCAGGCGCCGCGCGAGGCGGCTATACACCAGTTCCTGCTTGCTGTCGGCCAGCGCGATCCCGGCATGCTGGTGGATCAACGTGCGGATGCGCTGAAAATCCTGCTCGGTAAAGACGAATTCTCGATGCATCAAGTCAGTGCCGGATCCCGGTGGCCAAACTCATCCCGGCGAATGACACAGCAGGCTGCTATCCGTTTCCCCCGCCACCGCGATGCGTTCCAGCGCGGCCAGCACGCCCATGCTGTCGGCTTCCATCTTCGCCACGAATTCCATGCCGCGCAGGGCGTCGCCCGCACGGAACGCGGCGACGGCATCCTTGCCATTCTGGTGAAAATTCTGGTGCGGACTCGCCACCGCCTGGTAGCCGTCCAATTTGGCAAAACAATCCTTGCCTTCTCCTTCGAAATACCATTTTCCCAGACGGCATCCCGTGTGCGAGGCAAAGCTGTCGGCCGTCCGCTCGGAGATCCCCATGAACACCTTGTAGATTTCGAATTTGTACAGAATGTGGTCGATCTTGGCGACCTCCACGAAACTGCGCAGGGCGGCGGCGGAAATGGTGCCTTCCGAGTTGTGCATCAGCTCCAGCAGATGTTTCTGGCTGTCCACCACGCGTGTCACGTCGGAACCGAATTCATGCGACTTGGCCGCCCATTGTTCCATCTGTTCGCGCGCCGTGCTGCTCTCGCCCTAGATGGCGGTCACGATCACCGAGATTTCGCTGGTGGCCTTGGCGGTGCGTTCCGCCAGCTTGCGCACCTCGTCCGCCACCACCGCGAAACCGCGCCCCTGCTCGCCCGCGCGCGCCGCCTCGATCGCCGCATTCAGCGCCAGCAGATTGGTCTGGTCGGCGATCTCCTTGATCAGTTGCACGATGCTGCCGATCTGCGCCGCGCGCTCGGTCAGTCCCTGCACGCTGCCCGAAGTCTGCAAGGTGTCGTTGGAGAGGTCGGCCATGCTCTGCGCGATCTTCATCACCGCCTCGCGGTTGTTCACCACCTCGCCGGCCGCATCGATCGTGGTCTTCTTTTCCTGGCGCAGGCTGTCCGCCGCCGCCACCTGCGATTGCTGCAAGGCAATGAAGGATTCGCCAAAGCCCTGCATGTTGCTGTAAATCTTGTCCGCCACCTGGCAGTCGGTGCGCGCCGCGTTCGCCTCGCCGCGCAAGCGATCGCGCTCGGCGGTGAGCTGCGCCAATTCTCCCTGCAGGCGCCCCACCTCCTGCTCGGCCTGTTGCAGGCGGCTCATTGCCTGCTGGTGCTCCCGCCTCAATTTTCCGCAAAACATGATGCACTCCTTATTAAAAGCCATTCAAACCCGGAACCGAACCGCGCCCGACTTCACGCCTCAACGCGCACCTTCAGTTGCCGCGCACGTCACTCAACAGTTCCTTGATGTCCAGGATCAACACGATGTCCCCCTCGCTGGACATGGTCACGCCCGCCACGCCTTTCGGGCGGAAAGTGTCCAGCGACTTGATCACCACATCCTCGTGGCCGACAAAACCGTCGGCGGTGAGGATGAAGCTGTTGCTGCCGAACTGCATCAGCACGCCCACTTCGGAGTGCTCGTTGCTGCCCCAGCCGATCAGCTGCGTCAGCGGCAACACCGGCAACACTTCGCCGCGCACCACCATGGTGGCCTTGCCGGAGACTTGTTGCAGCCCTTCCTGGGTGACGGGCAAGATCTCGCGCACCATCGACAGCGGCACGGCAAACGACTGGTCGCCCAGCCGCAGCACCAGCACCGGCAGGATGGCCAGCGTCAGCGGCAGCGAAATGGCGATGGTGGTGCCGCGCCCCGGCTCCGACTGGATCTGGATGTTGCCGTTGAGCTTCTGGATGTTGGTTTTCACCACGTCCATGCCCACGCCGCGCCAGGACACGGCGGAGATTTCCTCCTTGGTTGAAAATCCGGGCAGGAAGATCAGTTCCAGGCATTGCGCCTCGTCCAGCGTGTTGGCCACCTCGTTGGTGATGAGCCCCTTTTCGATCGCCTTGTTGCGGATCACTTCCGGGCGCATCCCTTTGCCGTCGTCGGCGATGGTGATCAGGATGTGGTCGCCTTCCTGGCGCGCGGAAAGTTCCACGCTGCTCTTTTCCGGCTTGCCGGCGGCACGGCGCTCCGCCACGGTTTCCACGCCGTGGTCCACCGCGTTGCGCACCAGATGCACCAGCGGATCGTTCAGATCCTCGATCATGGTCTTGTCCATTTCGGTCTCTTCGCCTGACAGCACCAGTTCGACCTCCTTGCCCAGCGAGCGCGCCAGGTCACGCGCCAGACGCGGGTATTTCTTGAACAAGCGACCGATGGGCTGCATGCGGGTTTTCATCACGGCGTTCTGCAGATTGACCACCAGCATGTCGAGCTGGGTCACGGCCTGATCCAGCTCGCGCAAGAGCTCGGCATCGCTGCGGCCTTGCAACAGATCGGAGCGCAGATGGGTGAGGCGGTTCTTGGTCAGACCGATCTCGCCGGACAGATTGAGCACCTGATCCAGCCGATCGGTATCCACCCGGATGGTGGTTTCCTTGGCTTCCGCAGGCGGCACATCGCCGCTGCGGCGCCCCACGGTTGCACCGGGGACATCCGAGGCGCGGCGACCGAAGGCTTTTTTGGTGGACTCTTCCTCGTTGATCGCCTGCCTGATTTCTTCCGGATCGCGTTTCGCACCGACCGTTTCCACGATATCGCTGCCGGTCAGCGCCTTGTAGAGCGCGTCCCAATCCACCTGGTCGGCAGGAATGGCGGGCAGCGGCGCCTTTTCGGCATCCGCTCCGGGCGCCGGAGTCGCCGGCACGGACGCATGCAGGGCGACGGTTTTTCCTTCCAGTGCAGATTGCAGCGCCGCGATGATCTCATCCGGCGCCGCCGCAGGTTGCTGGCTTTGCTGCAGATTGCCGAACATGCGCCGCACCTCGGCGGTGGCGGCGAAGATCACATCCATCAGCTCCGCGCTCAAGGTCAGCTCGTTGTTGCGCAGCTTGTCGAACAGGTTCTCGGTCAGGTGGCACAGGGTGACCAGTTCGCCCGCGTTCAGAAATCCCGCGCCCCCCTTGATCGTATGAAAGCCGCGGAATATCTCGTTCAGCAATCCGCCATTGTTTGGATTCTTCTCCAGCCCCATCAACTTGCTGTCCACATCGGACAGCATGTCGCCCGCCTCCATCAGGAAATCGCTCAACAGGTCTTCCATGCCGGCAAAATCGTTCATTTTTTCAACTCCTGTTCAGTTCCCTCTCCCACCGGGAGAGGGTTAGGGTGAGGGAACACTCGTTCTACTTTTTTCGTCCGAGATGCTTCCTGCTGCCTTCCATCACCCCGGCCCTCCCCCGCAGGGGGAGGGAGCTAAAACCAATCGCGCTACCCAATCTAGAAGCCCATACTCTCCAACAGATCATCGACCTGGTCCTGGCTGGTCACCACATCGCTGCGGCCGTTTGCGTTAATCACCGGGCCGTTCAGCAGGCCGCTGTTGATTTCCGCCCTGACCGCAGCGGGCGCGTTCTCCAGCAACAATGCGAGCAACTGCTGTTCCATCTCCTGCGTCACCTGAATGATCTTCTTGATGACCTGCCCGGTCAGATCCTGAAAATCCTGCGCCATCATGATGTCCACCAGATAGGCGTTGGTCTCTTTGGTCTGTTTGGGGGTCTCGTGCAGAAAGGCATGGGTCTGGGTGACCAGCTCCCTGAACTGCTGCACGTCGAGTTTTTTCTGGAACAGCAAATCCCACTGCGTGGCCAGCCGGTGCGAATCGCTGCCCAGCTTCTCAACCAGCGGCTGTGCCGCCTCGGTCGCGTTGAGCACGCGCTCCGCCGCCTGCTGGGTCAGGGTCGCCACATAGTTGAGACGGTCGCGCGCGTCGGGAATGGTTGCGGCGGCTTTTTCGATCTCCTTGTGCAGCCCCAGCTCGCGCAAGGTGTCGTGCAACTTGCGCGCCATCTGCCCGACCTGGTTGATGACCCGGGCGGGCTCCGTCTCCGCATTGAGCGGGATCACCTTGGCCTGCGCCGCCGCGGGTTCATCCGTGTTCGCGGCGATGATGCTGTCGAACAGCGCCTCCAGATCGTCCGAGTCATTGTTTGCCGGATTGCTTGCCATGATTCACCTCACTTGTTCAATTGCGGGAACGCAGCAAAGATCTTCTTCAGTTTTTCATCCAGAGTCGCCGCCGTGAACGGCTTGACCACATAGCCGGAGGCCCCCGCCTGCGCGGCCTCGATGATGTTTTCCTTCTTCGCCTCGGCCGTCACCATCAAGACCGGCAGATGCTTCAGGGCGGCATCGGCGCGAATCGCGCGCAACAGCTCGATCCCGGTCATGTTGGGCATGTTCCAGTCGGACACCACGAAATCGAACGGGTCGCCGCGCAGTTTTTGCAACGCATCGACGCCGTCCACCGCTTCCTGCACATTGGTGAAGCCCAGCTCCTTGAGCAGATTGCGCACGATGCGCCGCATCGTGGAGAAGTCATCCACCACCAGAAATTTTGTGTTCTCTATACCCATTTTCATCCCCTCATACCCACCTTGTGGGTCGGGTTTCAACCCGACACCGTTGTCGGACTAAAGTCCGACCCACATCCTTACGTCAGCAGCGGCCGCAACGTGGACGACAACACCTGCGAATCGAACTTTGGCACGTAGTAGTCCACCCCCACACGCTTGCCCATCGCCCGGTTCGCATCCGACGACAAAGAAGAATGCATCACCACCGGGATGCCTTCGAAGCGCTTGTCGTTCTTGATGTTCTGCGTCAGCACATAGCCATCCATCACCGGCATCTCGGCGTCGGTCAGGATGACCTGGATCTGGTCGCGCAAATCCTGCCCGCTGCTCTGCGCGCCATCGGCCATCCCGCGCAGGCGCTCCCACGCCTCCTGCCCGTTATTCGCCTGGATATGCTTGACGCCCATCTTGTCCAGCACCTCGGTGATCTTGCGCCGCGCCACCATCGAGTCATCCGCGAAAAAGACGCACAATTCATGCCCTGCTTCGACCTTCTCGACGTTGCCGACGATGGCCTCGCCAAACGCATCGGACAAAATCTGCTCGACATCCAGGATCGACACCAGCGACCCGTCGTCCAGATTGGTGATTGCCGTGATCAGCGCGCCCTTATCGGAAAGCATCCCCTCGGTCGGGCGCACCTTGTCCCAGTCCACGCGGATGATACGGTCCACGTCCTTCACCAGAAAACCCAGGATGTGCGTGTTGTACTCGGCCACCATCATGGTCTGGTGCGGCGCGGTTTCCTTGACCCCCATGAACTTTGCCAGATTGAGCACCGGCATCACATGGCCGCGCAGACTGACGATGCCGTCCACCCCGCCCGGCATGTTCGGCGTGCGCGTGATCTTGCCGGCCTGCGACACCTCTTTCACCTTGAACACGTTGATGCCGAACTTCTCCTCGCCGCCCAGACTGAACAGCAGGATTTCCATCTTGTTGGTGCCGGCCAGATTGGTGCGCGCATCGACATGGTCGAGCAGGCTGTCGGACGAAGTCATGTCTTCTGTGTAGCTCATCGGTCTCTCCCTACGCCAACAGACGCGCCAGCGTCTGCGACAATTTCTGCGGCTCGAATTTCGGCACATATTCATCCACGCCGACGGCCTTGCCCAGTTGCTGATTGGAACTGCTCGACAGCGAGGAGTGCATCAGCACCGGGATGCCGTTGAAACGCTTGTCCGCCTTGATCTTGCGCGTCAGCATGTAACCGTCCATCTCCGGCATCTCCACATCGGTCAGGATGACCTGCACCATCTCCCTGAGCGGCGTATTGGAGGAATCGGCATAGTCCGCCATGCGCGACAGCTCTTCCCATGCCCTGCGGCCATTGATGGCAGAGATCGACTTCACGCCCATCGCTTCCAGCGTGCGCGCGATCTGATTGCGCGCCACGGACGAATCGTCGGCAAAAAACACCGTGCGGTTCTCCTTGCCCAGATGTCTGACCGCCTTGAAGATCATCTCGTCGCTGCCGAAATGCCCGGTCTCGGCCAGCACCTTCTCCACGTCCAGCATCATCACCAGCCGCTTGTCCTTCAGCTCGGTGATGGCGGTGACCAGCCCGCCCAGTTCCGCGACCAGCATCTCCGGCGGCACGCGCATCGCCGACCAGTCCAGACGCAGGATGTTGTCCACCGCCCTGACCAGAAACCCCTGGGTGTAGCCGTTGTATTCGGTCACGATCATGATGCCCGGCTGGCCGTCGGGCTCCATGCCGATGTACTTCGCCAGATCGATCACCGGCACCAGCGCCCCGCGCAGGCTGACCATCCCTTCGACTGCGGCCGGCATCTCCGGCGCACGGGTGATCTCGGGGATGCGCATCACCTCGCGCACCTTGAACACATTGATGCCGAAGGTCTCCTCGCGCCCGGTGCGCAAATCCTTGCCAAGCGAGAACATCAGGATTTCCAGTTTGTTGGTGCCCGCCAGCTTGGTGCGCGCATCGATGTTTTTCAGCAGGTCTGACATTGCTCTCTCTCCTCGCCTTCCTGTTGCGTCTCAAACGCGGAACTTGCCCACGGCCTGCTGCAATTCACGCGCGACCTGTTCCAGGCGCTGGATGTCCTGCGCGTTGGAATCCACTGCCGCGTGGTTCTCTTCCGCCATTTGCGCGATTTTCTCCACGTTCCGCGCAATCTCCGTGCTGGCCAGACTTTGTTCGCTGACCGACGCCGAAATATCGCGCACCCCGAGGCTGGACTTCCGGATCGCATCGCCCGTGCCGGCGAGAACTTCCGCCACACGCTCGACTTTCTCCTGGGTGGTGCGCAGGGCGCGCAGTCCCTCCTGCACGCTTGTTTCGACGTACCCTGACTTCTTGTTCAGGGCATTGGTCACCTGATCGATCTCGCTTGCCGATTGCGCCGATTTCTCCGCCAGCTTGCGCACCTCGTCGGCCACCACCGCAAATCCTCTGCCCTGTTCGCCGGCGCGTGCGGCCTCGATGGCGGCATTCAGCGCCAGCAGATTGGTCTGCTCGGCGATCTCCTTCACCTGCTGGGTCATGCCGGCAATGGCGCGCGTGCTCTCGACGAACTCCTTGACCGAGCTGGCGATCTGATTGACCGACGCCTCGACCTTGTCGATCTCCGCCATCATCACCGTCACGCTTTCATTGCCCTCGGTGGCTTGTTGCAGGCTCGACTCGGACTGCTTGCGCACGTCCTCCGAATTGTCGGCAACCGAATTGATGCTGACCGTGATTTCCTCCAGCGCGGCCGCCGTCGAGGCGGCCGCCTCGCTCTGTGCCCGGGATGCCTGGGTGATGCGGCCCGAGGCGCCGGCCAATTCGGTCGCCGTGGTCAGCACGGCGTTGGCGCCGCGATTGACATGGCCAATGGTCTGGCTGATGTTGGCCATCAGCGTGTTGTAAGCCCCCGCCGCCTGGGCAACCTCATCCTTGCCCACCACGTTGACCCGGCGCGTCAGATCGCCGTCGGCGGCCGTGCTGGCCATCCCCGCGCGCATCTCGCCGGTGGAGCGCGCAATGCCGGAGATCACCGAATAGGCCATGCCTCCGCCGACGATCAGCGCCAGCAACATGCCGGCCAGCATGATGATTTCGGCCAGATGCGCGCCTTTCATGGACTGCTCGAATGCCTGGTGTGCCCCCTCATCCTCGTGACTGGCAAGGGCGCGCCCCTTCTCGATCGCCGGGGTGAACAAGGGATTCATCTTCGTCAGCAGCGACTTGTCTGCCTGGGCGTAATTTCCGGACTTGATCAGCTCCAGCGTGGGCAGTAAGCCGGCTTCGTCAAAAGCGTTGCGCGCCTCGCGGAAGGCCTCCAGAAATTGCCGGCCTTTCTCACTGTGAGAGTTATTCCCCAGTTCGGCGAAATACTCATCGAGCTTCTTGTTGTTTTCCGCGATCGCCTCGAAATGCCGGGTAACCGGATGGTCGTGCAGCGCCGCCACCATCCCGTTTGGGTCGTGCTGCAAAGCCGCCATCACTTCGACCTTGTTGCTCTGGAGCGTGGTCATTGCCCGGTTCACGGTGCGGATCAGCAGGATGCGTCGCTCGGCGATATCCTGCGTGACCGTCTGCAAATTGGCGAACCCGATGTAGGCGGATGCGACGACCCCGGCACCAATTGCCATGAGGATGCACAGGAGCAGAATCAGCCTCCCTTTGATGGTCATGTTGCTCAACATCCCATCCTCCTTTAATCAGACTTTGAAGCGCCCCACCGTCTTGCTCAAATGGGTCGATATTTGTTTCATGCCCTGCACCGCGACAACGGTGCGCTGCACGATGGCATCGCTTTGCTGCGACATGCCGGCGATGCGCTCGATATTGCGCGCGATCTCCTGCGTGGCATCGCGCTGCGAATTGATCGAGCGCGAGATTTCTTCCAGGCCGTCGTTGACGCCGCCCACCGACCGGTTCGATTCGACCAGGATCTGAGTCACTTCCCCGACATGGGACTGGCTGGTTTGCAACGCATTCATGCCCAGTTGCACCGTGCGTTCGACCTGTTCGGACTGCGCCCCCAGCGATTGGGTGACCTCGTCGATCTGGCTCGCCGATTGCGCGGATTTTTCCGCCAGCTTGCGCACCTCGTCCGCCACTACCGCAAATCCTCTGCCCTGTTCGCCGGCGCGCGCCGCCTCGATGGCGGCGTTCAGCGCCAGCAGATTGGTCTGCTCGGCAATGTCGCGCACTTGCTGCGTCATGTTGGTGATGCTCTGCGTGTTGGCCACGAACTGGCCGACGGAATGGGCGATCTCCTGCACTGCCTTTTCCACGTTGCCCAGTTCCAGCACCATTTCCTGCAGGCTGCTCTGGCCGTGATTGGCGCGTTCCAGGCTTTCATGGGAAAGTTTCGCCACGCGCTCCGCGCCCTCCGCAACCATCCCGATGCTGCCGCTCACCTTTGCCACCGCGCCGGCCACTGCCGTTGCGGCGTCATTCTGTTTGTGCACGCTGTCGGCCAGCGTGGCCGCATCTTCCGCCAACGCATGGGCCGCAACCGATACCTGCTTCGCCTGGCCATCGACCTGGGAAACGATCACCTGGAAATTATTGGCCAGCGCGTTGAATGCCTGCACCGTCTGTCCGACTTCATCCTGGCTGCGCACCGGCGCGCGCTTCGCCAGATCGCCGCTCGCCTGCATCGCCAGCATCGCCTGCTGCAATTCATGGGTCGGGCGCGTGACAATGCTGATCAGCCAGCCGACCAGGAAATACAACAGAACCTGCACCAGCACCTGTGCCCCCCACAAGATCGTGTTTGCCTTTGTGATCAGGGCGAATTCTTCCGACAGGTCGAGGGTGATGCTCGCCGCACCGTTGACCGACCCCTCCGGCACGATGTGGCACATCAGGCAGTTGGTGCCGCGAAACGCCTTGCGCGCAATGAAGGGAACCACCACGCGCAGCGAATTCTTGCCGGAAGTTTCCGCCAGCGCGGTTTGCTGCTCGCCCGTTGCCAGGGCACGCCGGTCCAGGTCGTCCCGGGCCTGCTCGGAAGGCAGGCCCGGCCCGAATTGCTCGATCACCGGCGTATTGCGCATCACGCGCAGTTCAAGCACCTTGTTCGAGGCGCCCATCTTCTCCACATACAGCTTGCGCTGGTCGGCGTCGCTGATGATGCCGTTGAGCATCAGCATATTGAGGCCGTTCAACACGCCGTCGGCGGACACCTCGGCTTTTTGCCGCGCATCTTCCAGCACGCGCTCCTCGAACGTGCTCAAGGCTGCGCGCTGCGCCAGCACCATGATCACCAACAGAACCAGCTGGATTGGAAGCTGCAGCTTGCTCTTCAGCGAAAGTTTTCCCCACCATGCGTTCATGTCCGGCCCCTTCAATTCTTCGTGTGTTCAACTATCGGCCTGGTGCGGCAATTCTTTAGTTTTGTCACTCACCGGCGGCGCGGAACCTTCGGACACCGCATCCGTCGGTTGGACTTCCATTGCGGCGGCAACCCCGGAGGCGGCCTGCACCCCGGACGCGCCCAGCAATTCTTCCGGGTCGCCGTTCTCCGCATCGATCTGCACGGTGCCGCCGTCCTGGCGGGCCGCCTCTTCCGCTTTCTTGTTCATCACGATGATGCTGATGCGCCGGTTGATCGGGTTCAGCGGCTGCTCGCTGTCGAACAGCACCGCCGAGGACAGCCCCACCACACGCACGATCTTTTCATCCGCCAGACCACCGGCAATCAGCTCGCGGCGCGAGGCGTTGGCGCGATCCGCCGACAATTCCCAGTTGCTGTAGCGGCCGCCCGCCGTCAGATAAGGCTGCGCATCGGTGTGTCCGGACAGGCTGACCTTGTTCGGCATGGCGTTCAGCATCAGGCCGATCTCGCGCAGGATGTCGCGCGTGTAATCTTCCAGCCTGGCGCTGCCGCTCTGGAACATCGGACGGTTCTTCTCATCCACGATCTGGATGCGCAGCCCCTCGGTGGTGAGATCGAGCAGGATCTGACTCTTGAACTGCTGCAACTTCTTGTTGCTCTCGATGGCGGCCTCGATATTTTTTTTCAGTTGCCGCAACTGATCGATTTCTTTCTTCGCCTCCAGGCGCAGGAACTCCTGTTGCGCCGCTTTCAGATTGATGACTTTCTTTTCCGGCGGCAGTTCGCCCTGCTTCACCTGCCCCTGGCTGCGCGTCAGATCCTGGCCGCCGCCCTTGATGATGCTCGAACTGTCGCCGCTGCCGGAGCCGCCCATCAGCGCCACCTTGAGCGGCGTCTTGAAGTATTCCGAGATGCCCTGCAAGTCGCCCTTCGCCGTCGAACCCAGCAGCCACATCAGCAGGAAGAACGCCATCATCGCCGTCACGAAGTCCGCATAGGCGATCTTCCACGCGCCGCCGTGGTGGCCGCCGGCGACTTTCTTGATGCGCTTGATGACGATGGGGCGCTTGTTCTTGTCTTCAGCCATGGTCGCGCGCTCAACGTTTCTGCTTGACGTGATCTTCCAGTTCGGCGAAGCCGGGGCGGTCGGTCGAGTTCAGCACCTTGCGCCCGAACTCCACCGCCATGGCCGGCGCGTAGCCGTTCAGATTCGCCAGCAGCACGACCTTGATTGCCTGGTACATCTTGCTGCCCTCTTCCGCCTTCTGTTCAAGCAAGGCCGCCAGCGGCCCGACGAAACCGTACGCCAGCAAAATGCCGAGGAAGGTGCCCACCAGCGCGTGCGCGATCAGCATGCCCAGTTCGGCGGGCGGAATGCCGACCGATTCCATGGTGTGCACCACGCCCATCACCGCGGCCACGATACCGAAGGCCGGCATGCCGTCCGCCAGCTTGGCGATGACGTGCGAAGAGACCAGCGCCTCGTGGTGATGCGTCTCGATCTCGACATCCATCAGGTTCTCGATCTCCATCGCATTCAAATTGCCGCTGACCATGATGCGCAGATAGTCGGTGATGAACTCGACCACGTGATGGTCGGACAATATCTTCGGATACTTGGAGAAGATGGGACTCTCTTCCGGTTTTTCGACATCGCCCTCGATCGACATCATCCCTTCCTTGCGCACCTTGCCGAGCAACTCGTACATGAGCGCCATCAGCTCCATGTAGGTTTCCTTGCTGTACTTGGAACCCTTGAGCAGGCTGGGCGCATCCTTGAAGGTGGCCTTGATCGCTTTCATGTTGTTGCCGACGAAGAACGCACCCAGCGCCCCGCCGCCGATCATCAGCAATTCAAGCGGCTGCCACAGCGCGCCCAGATGCCCGCCGGCCATGGCGAAACCGCCGAACACCGACCCCAACACCACCACATACCCAATGATGACCAGCATGGCTCCACCCCTCACCGATTCGTTTCAATTACGCTTCATGCTAGCAGCGGCTGTCTGGCTTCATCCGCCGAACAGCCCGGCTTTTCGGCAACTGTTCTTTTTTTACGACGGGCAGATACCCATAAAAAACCGCTACTGCTGAAGCTCTGCATTAGTAGCGGCAACATTCGGTAAAACTTTAGAAGAGTAATGCGGGTCGGGCTGCTTCGTCGGACTGAAGTCCGACCTACAAACCCCCGCTGCTCCCTGTGGGTCGGGTTTTAACCCGACAGGAGGTTGGATTTATCCTGAGATGTCGGGTTGAAACCCGACCTACTGGGTGGCAACAACACCTTCCGCCTGCTTGGCTTTTTTGGTCTTGCCAGCGCGTGACGGCGGCTTGCAGATGCCGCAGACATAGGTTTCGCACAACTCGTGCGTATGCACCACGAACTGGCCGCTGCATTCGTGGCACGTGGTGAGCTGCATCATGTCCGCCTCAAAAAAGCGAATCAGGAACCAGGCGCGGGTGATGCTCAAAACCGGCTCGTCATCGCCCGTTTCGGATTGTTCCAGATACAGCCGGTAGCTCTTGACCAGCGCCTCGACGCCGGTCAGCCCCGCATGCTTTGCCATGAACTGGTGAATCCCCATGAACAGGGAAGAATGGATGTTCGCCGACCAGCTCATGAACCAGTCGGTGGAATAGGGCAGCATGCCCTTGGAAGGCGACTCGCCCTTGACCTCCTTGTACAGCTTGAGCAGGCGCTCGCGCGAAAGGTGTGTCTCTTCCTGCAACAGTTGCAGGCGCGCCCCCAGATGGATCAGGTCCACCGCGATCTGGATCTCGCGTGCCTCGTTCACCACACTCTTGTTGCGCATTGCTTCGCTCCCCGTTCTTGTGGGTCGGACTTCAGTCCGACATGTCGGACTAAAGTCCGACCTACACAGCCAGTGCCTCGACCGGCTGTCCCGCCATCAGGATGGTGGCGTGCGCCTTCGACATCATGCGATCCTTGTTGTAATCGGTAACCATGTTGAGCAGCAGGCGCTCGTCGAAACGGAAGCGGCACAGCAGCATGTTGGAGGCGGCCATCTTCAGCAGTTGCGCGGGTGACAGCCCGGCGATCAGCTCGGCCATCTCCTCGCTCACCCCCAGACGAAAGATCGCGCTCGCCTTGTCGTTGCGGATCATCTGCTGCGCCAGCATCATGTAAGAAAGATTGGTTTCGCGGATTTCTTCGTGCACCTGATTCGTGTTCATCATGCCCCCTCAAGAATGCTGTCTCAATTCGACGGTCGCATTCTGCGGGGATGAAGCACAGAAAAAAATCGGAGGTCTTCCGATTTTCACCTAGGAAGGTTCTGCACGGTACGACTAGGAAAGTTTCCTACAAAAAAAGAACCCCCTCTGCCCGGGGATTGATCCCGGCAAAGGCGGTCAGGTGATATGCCATGCCGGGAGAAGGGTTCAGCATGTTGCACGTACAGGTCATCGGCAGGGCTGGCAGAAACTTTAGGGCAAGTTTGGAAATTATCTATCTGCGCTGTAGCACCAATACGCGGCGGCACGAGGGTTTATCCAAATGGCGCGGAATCAATCGACCAATTTGTCGCAACCTTTGTTTGCTATCTTGCACGACATTTCATAGTGGCGTCTGGCTGCAGTCATTTCTCCCATTGCTTCATAAGCTTTCCCCTTACCCAAGAATGGACGGCTATCCAAATTCCTGCCTGATGACTGCATAATCTTTATCGCCATATCGAAAGCCCGGATAGCCTCTTCAGGCTGGCCTACTTTCAGGTACAAGGCTCCCAAGTTGGTATATGCAAATGGAGAGTTTGGATTAAGACGAATCGCCATTTCAAAGTCACTTCGTGCATCAGTGAATTGATTTAATTCAAGTCGCTCAAGGCCGCGATTGTTATAGATCCGCGCACTTCCAGGCAGTGGTGCGTCCTGTTTCAACAACTTTGCCGCATCATCCCAAAGTGTCAGTGGATGGGAAAATGTAGCCAGCCGGTCCATCGAAATCGGAATCATGGCCAGCGCAATCGCAGCAATCACAACACCCGCCATGTGCTTGTCCAGCCGGTCCAGCAGCAGCGGCAACACCGCGCATGCCCCCGCCGCCCACAGATAGCTGCGATACAGCACGAAACTTTCCTGGATGCGCACGGTGGAAAACTCCGGCAGGAACATCAGCCACGGAAACAACAGCGCAAAGCCAAGCAATCCCAGACGCCCCCGCTTGAACAGCAGCCACCCCGCCAGCGCGCCCCAAGCCAGGAAAGCGAAAAAGGCTGCGAGATAGCCTGACCACAGCGAAGTCGCAAACGGTTCGCGCATGTCCACCGACATCCAGTGCGGATTCGGGAACAGCCACAGAGCTGCATACTTGAAAAATAGCCATGTTTGCGTCAATACACTTAACGGATAATTGAGATTGCTTTCCGGCTCGGCCAGCATTTCCGGCGCACCAGGCTCATACACCGAACCCAGAATGCCAATCTTCGAGAACAGGACAAACAGCGCCACGCCGCACATTGCCAGCAGCACTGTCCAATTTCGTTGAAATTTTTCCTTCCAGTCGCTATGCAGCATTACGGTCAGTGCCAGCAATACCGCAGGCAGCATGATCGCGTGTTCCTTGCTAAACACTGCAAGGTAATAAAAAAATGCGCTCGCCCACAGCCACGGTTTGCTTTCTCGCTCATCGCCGTGCAACCAGGCCAGCATCGCCAGCAGACTGAACAAGGTTGCCATCAGGATGGTGCGCTGAACCAGATAACCCGCCGCATAGACTGCGACGGGGTGCAGGGCAAACAACAACGCGGCGCAGAACGCCAACGTATCGGGCGACAACTTCGATGCCGTCTGTAGGTCGGGTTTCAACCCGACAGCACCATGGGATTCGACGGGCCGTGTCGGACTGACACCCGCGAGGGGTAGGCCGTGGCTGTACGGGGCTGACGCCCCTACACCACACGCACAGTCCGACCCACCAACCGCCCCGAACACACGGGATAAAAAGAAAAACAATACCACGGCAACCGCCGCGTGCAGCAGCAGGTTCTCGATGCGAAAGTGCAGCATGTCGAGACCAAAAGCTGCCTTGCCCCAGGCCAGCGTCGCGTAAGGCAAGGAACGTAATTCAAGGGGCGAATAACGATAATCATCCACCGGCTGATGGCCGCTGGCGTTGACCATGAAGAATGGCGAATCGTCGAACACGATCGGGTTCCACAGAAACTGACCATACAGCATTGCGGTTGTGCAGATCAAAACCATCACATAGATTAGTTTCCGTTTGATTGACATCATCCACTCCAAGAAAAAGCCCCTCCGAAGAGGGGCTTGAATTACCAACAACCTGCAAATTACTTACAAATATTCGCCGTGAAGCAGGAGCTTTGAGCTGTGTCGAGAGCCCAAGTAACGCCTCTTGCGGCATCGAAATTTGGAACCAGCTCGTAATCCTCACCGCGCAAGCCATTTGCGTTTTTCGCGGTGGCTACAAGGTGCATGTTGAGATAATTGCCATCGGCTTTTGTGCCCGTTTGCCCTGCAACCACAACCGATTGAATATACTTCGAATTTGGGTAGGAAGCATTATTGGCAGGCACCCCGCCGGTACCCCCAGGAAGACAATTGTCAACCACCCCATTTTCATCGGAAAGACAAAGTTCAACCGCCGTCTTGACTGCTTGTGTTGCTTGCACAACTTCGGTGAATTTTGCCTTACGGGTGTAATCGCTGTAAGCCGGAATCGCCACAGCAGCCAGAATACCGATAATCGCGACCACGATCATCAGTTCGATCAGGGTGAAACCTTTTTGGATTTGCTTCATTGTCATTCTCCTTTGCGGTTTGGAACGTTGCCCTTGGCAACCCGACCACTGCCTGACGAATTCCTTGGGTTGGATCGGACCGCTTTCCGCCCTTTCCGCACCATGGACTCCGCCGCGCCGTGATCTGGCTGACGGGCACACACGAGGTGTGCGGGCGAATACTAGCAGGTTGCGTGCCATCGGCAAACGCCCTGTTATGCCGGGTTCCCGGGCTGGCGATTCAGACCGGGCTGCCAAAATTCGCACGCCAGGTGACGTTTTTTGTCAATCCATGATCGAACGGTCTGGTTGAATTTATCTTCCCGCGTCGGACTAAACAAACCCCGCTGCTCCCTGTGGGTCGGGTTTCAACCCGACAGGGGGTTCGAATTCATCCTGCCTTGTCGGACTGAAGTCCGACCCACAAACCCCCGCTGATCCCTGTGGGGCGAGTTTTCCCAAAGGGGACAAGAACCCCTGCGGGGTAACCCGACAGGGGGTTTGAATTTCCCTGCCGCGCCGGATTGCACTGATGGGATCATGGGCTGTAGCCGGGGATGCGCGTTTCATCCACCGCGTCGATCTGCTCCGGCGCAAGAAATTTCCGCGCATAGTCCAGATAGACCTTTTCGCGGATAAAGACGTCGAACAGGTCGGGGTCGATGTGGCCGTTTTCCTTGAATTTGCCCAGGATGGTCAGCGACTCGGTGAGCGTCTTGCCTTCCTTGTACGGGCGGTCCTTGGCGGTGAGCGCCTCGAAGATGTCGGCGATGCCCATCAGCCGCGCCTGCACCGACATCTGCTCGCGCGTGAGCCCTCTGGGATAGCCCTTGCCATCCATGCGCTCGTGGTGGCCGCCCGCGTATTCCGGCACGCGCTTGAGGTGCTTGGGCCAGGGCAGCGATTCCAGCATCTTGATGGTGACCACGATGTGGTGGTTGATGATCTCGCGCTCGGCGGCGGTGAGGGTGCCGGCGCGGATGGTGAGGTTTTCCAGTTCGTCCGCCGACAGGAAATCTGCTTCCACGCCCGCCGCATTGCGCCAGCGGTAACGGGCGATACGCTGCACCCGCTCGACATCGGGATCCGACATCTTTTCGCCGCCGATGTTGCTGTTGCGGAGGAATTCGCGGTCGTCGTCAAGCTGGCGCAGCCGCGCAGCGTATTGGGCGCGGACGGCGGCTTCGTCGCCGCTTTTCCCCCGCCCCATCCCTGCCCCGACGGGAGAGGACGATGGATGCAACTCGTGCAACGCATGAAGCATTTCAATCTCGGCATCACGCTTGAGCACTTCGAAGCGGGTGTCGATCAGGTGGATACGGTCGAACAGGGTGTGCAGCTTGGTCGCCTTGTCCACCACGTGCACCGGCGTGGTGATCTTGCCGCAGTCGTGCAGCAGACCGGCCATCTTCAGTTCGTAGCGATCCTGGTCGGTCAGTGAAAAATCCTTGAGCGGCCCGGCTGCGGTGCGGCTGGCGGCCTCGGCCAGCATCATGGTCAGCACCGGCACGCGCGCGCAATGCCCGCCGGTGTAGGGCGATTTGTCGTCGATCGCGGTGTTGATGAGCTGGATAAATGCCTCGAACAGTTCTTCCAGGTGCTGGATCAGACGCTGATTTCTGACGGCAATGGCAGCCTGCGAAGTCAGCGACTCGAGCAGTTTCTGGTCGTCCTGCGAGAACTGGCGCACCTTGCCCGTTGCGTCGAGCGCATTGATGAGCTGCACAACGCCGATCACTTCGTGCTCGTGGTCGCGCATCGGCACGGCCAGGAAGGAACGCGAGTGGTAGCCGGTCTTGGCGTCGAATTTCTTGGTGCCGGAAAAGTCGAACCCCTCGGCGATGTACGCGTCGGGAATGTTGACGGTCTCCCCGCTCAATGCGGCGTGGCTGACGACCATCGCATGGTTGGGCCGCCCGTCCTTGCCGGTCAGGTGGATGGGATAAAAAGGAATAGCCACGCCGGAAGTGCCGCCCATGCGAATGCCCAGAGAGCGGTTGTGCAGAATCTCGAAGGTCAGCGCCTGTTTTTCCGCATCGAGCAGGTACAGCGTGCCGGCATCGGCACGGGTGATCTTCATCGCCGCCCCCACGATGCTTTCCAGCAACTTACCCAGATTGCGCTCGCTGGAAAGCGAGGCACCGATGGCGTTGAGGTCAGCCAGGCGGTTGAGCAGCCCTTCCATCTCTGCACGTTGAACGTGCGCATCAACGGGATGCGCATTGACCTTGCCGGTTTTCATTTCGATTCCTCTGTGAGTCACTGTGGGGCGGGTTTTCCCCAAGGGGACAAGAACCCCTGCGGGGTAACCCGACAGGGGGTGAATTTTATCCTGCCTTGTCGGACTAAAGTCCGACCCACAACCCCGCTGCTCCCTGTGGGTCGGGTTTTAACCCGACAGGGGGGTTCGAATTCATCCTGCCTTGTCGGACTAAAGTCCGACCCACAACCCCGCTACTCTCTGTGGGTCGGGTTTTAACCCGACAGGGGGTTCGAATTCATCCTACCTTGTCGGACTAAAGTCCGACCCACAACCCCGCTGCTCTCTGTGGGTCGGGTTTCCCCGCAGGGGTTCTCGTACCTTCTGGGCGCAACCCGACATGGATTTGAATTTATCCTGCCGTTGCCGGCCCAACCCATAAAACCCAATTATTTGATGCAGACCGCGCGCACCTGCTGGATGTCGGTGATGCCGCTCAGTACTTTTTCGATACCATCCTGCTTCAGGGTGCGCATGCCCTCATCCAATGCGATGGCGAACAGTTCGGCGACGCGCGCATGTTCCTGGATGGCTTTTTTCACCGGGTCGGTACCGATCAGCAATTCGTGCAGGCCGACGCGGCCGGCATAGCCGGTGTTGGCGCATTTGTCGCAGCCGACTTTTTCATACAGCGTGACCTGCCCTTTGTCGTCGCCGAACAGCTTGATCCATTCCGCATACTGCTCTTTCAATCCGGTCGCGGGATCTTTCTTCCAGCGCTCGGTGTTTTTCAGCTCTTCCGCGTATTCGGCAAGCAAAGTCTTGATCTCGTCCTGCGTGGCGATGTGCGGTTTCTTGCAATGCTTGCACAGCCGTTTCGCCAGACGCTGCGCGAGAATCCCGAGCAGCGCATCGGCGAAGTTGAACGGGTCCATGCCCATGTCAAGCAGACGGATGATGGATTCCGGCGCGCTGTTGGTGTGCAGGGTGGCAAATACCAGGTGGCCGGTGAGCGAGGCCTCGATGCCGATCGAGACCGTCTCCTTGTCGCGCATTTCGCCGACCATGATCACGTCCGGGTCGGCGCGCAGGAAGGCGCGCATGATGGTGGCGAAATCCAGTCCCGCCTTTTTGTTGATCTGCACCTGGCGCAGGCCCTTTTGCGTGATTTCCACCGGGTCTTCCGCAGTCCAGATCTTGGTGTCCGGCGTATTGATGTGCTTGAGGATGGAGTGCAGCGTGGTGGTCTTGCCGGAACCAGTCGGGCCGCATACGAAGAACAGGCCGTAGGGCTTGGCCACGGTTTTCTTGATCAACTCCAGATTGCGCTCGGAAAAGCCCATGTTGTCCAGCGGGATCGGCTCGCCCGAGGCGAGGATACGCATCACCACGTCTTCCACCCCGCCCTGCGAGGGAATGGTCGCCACGCGCAGCTCGATGTCGAGCGGGCCGTATTTCTTGAACTTGATCTTGCCGTCCTGCGGCCGGCGTTTCTCGGAAATATCGAGGTCGCACATGATCTTGAGCCGGGTCACCAGCGCATTGCGGTAGGTGGCCGGAATCTCGATGTAGTTCAGCAGCGAACCGTCCTTGCGCAGGCGAATGCCGGTCTTGCCCTTGCCCGGCATCGGCTCGATGTGGATGTCGGAGGCGCCCATCTTGTAGGCATCGATGATGATCTTGTTGACCAGCTTGACCAGCTCGTTGTCGGCGGCCGCGTTGAGGTCGTCCTGGTTGACGCCGCTTGATTCCTCATCTTCGTCGCTGCCGAGCGAAGTGAGCAGATCGTCCATCGATTCGGAGTCGCCGAAACTGCCGGTGACATCCCCGATCGAGCTGTTGCCGCCGCCGTAAAAGGCATCCAGGGTGGCCTTGAATTCGCGCTGGGTGCAGACCTTGTAGATCAGCCGGTTCCTGGGAAAGATGTTGTTGACCACGCGCGAGGCCTGAATCCGCTCGGGGTCGGTGGTGAGAATGACCAGCCCTTCCGGCGCGTCATCGACCGGCACCCAGTGGCTGCTCTCGACGTACTCGCGGCGCAGATTGCGCAACAGGTCGGTCGGTTTGATGCGGTCAGCCTTGAATGGTTCATAGGACACATTGAAGAACTTCGAGAGCGCCGCTCCCAGCGCATCGAGCTTGATATTGAATTCGTCGATCAGCACGTTCTCGATGTCGACCCCCTTGCGGCGCGCGGTGCGCGTCGCCAGATCGAACTCGGCCGCCGACATGACCGCATCCGCCACCAGATAATCGTATTTTGTCTTGATCGCGTCACTTTGTTGCTGGCGCTGGCGCAAGGCAACGGCAAGGGTCTGCGCCAGTTCCTGCGCCCCATTTTCCACCTCCGCCGGAAACGCTTGGCCCGCCTTGTTGTTGATGACCTGCATGACGCCGACCAGTTCGTCTTTCTCATCGACGATCGGTGCGACCAGCATCTGCTTGGTGCGGTAGCCGGTGCGCTTGTCCACATCCTGCAGGAAACGCAGGGTGGCGCTGTGCGCCGCCAGTTCCTGCACGTCGTACACGTCCTTGATGTTGAGCAATTTCTTGTGCGCGGCGCAGTAACCGGCAATGCTTTGCTCGGCGATCGGCAGCTTCAGGTCCTTGAACGAATTCAGCCCGGTCTTGACCTTGGACACCAGCGAGGTCTTGTCGTCGCCGACGACGTAGATGGTCAGGCGATCGGCATTGAACAGGGCGCAAATATCCTTGCTGACATCGAGCATGATCTCGTCGATGTTGCTGGTCGCATGGATCTTGTTGGTGACGTGGTTGAGGTTGCGGGTAAATTCCAGGCGCGCGCCCATCTCGTTTGCGTTGCCCTGCATCGGACTATTCATTTTCTTCCCCTCGCTTACTGTTGCTGCGCCCGCGGCACCGACCACAGTCCGTTTTCCAAAACATAAACCTCATATCCGGCCTGCGCCAGAATGAACGCGGCAGCCGAGCTGCGCCGCCCGCTCTGGCAATAGGCGACATAGACGACCGCGCGGTTCAGCACCCCGACCGCATTGCGGATGTCGTTGAGCGGAACGTTGATCGCGCCCGGCAGTTTGTCGTAGCGGTATTCCGGCGGATGGCGCACATCCAGCCACACCGCGCCCTGCTTCACCTTTTCCTTGGCTTCCGCAAAACTGATGCGGTGCAGCAAGGGCTCCTTCATCAGTTCCAGGAAGTCCTGCTTCTTCATGCGCAGCAGCACGCCGTTGCTGCGCATGGTGACCGTGGCATTGCGCTTGCTGTCGGAGATCAGCGCCTCTTCGCCGAACACGTCGCCCGCCTTGAGTTCGGCCAGCAACAGATCGGCGCCCCCCACCCGCCGCGTTACCTGCGCCCGCCCGCTTTCGATCAGGTAGTAGTAATCGCCTTCCTCGCCCTCGCGCACGATCACGTCTTTTTCCCACACCGCGATGGCTTCGACGCGGTTGAGCAGCTTGCCGATGTTCGCCGGCGGCAGATGCGCGAAGGGACCGTGGTTCAGATTCTCCGCGCTGAACATGCCGGAATTCAGCAGACGCCTGACCGCCGCCTCGCTCCCGCCCTGGTCGATCTTGGGCTTGATGTCGTCGTGGGTGGCGAACTGGTCCCAGGTCACCATGCGATCCAGCAAGTCGTCATCGACCCGCATCAGTTGCACCGGGCTCAGGGCGTTGGCGGCGACGATGTCGGGCTGGCGCTTGCCGATCGGGTGGCGCGCCCATTCGGAATCGGCGCGCATCGTGACCGTGTTGCCGTCGGCAAAGATCAATTCCAGTTCGCCCCGTACCAGATAGACGGATTGTCCCTGCAGGTTGCGATTCTGGAACGGGTCCTGTCCCGGCGCGACATTTTCGATCTGGCAATAATCGAGCAGTTCGCGCAGGCGCGCCGGGCTGAAACTGGAGATGGGTTCCAGCGCGGCGAGCACCCTGATGTCAAGCATGTCGTTCATGATCTTCTAAAAATCGAACTCTTGTCCGTTTTGCAAAATTTTCGGGTTGAATCGGTGCACCTGTTCGCCGATTTCCTGCATGGTCAGTTCCACTTCACCCGGCTTCAGGTGGGTCACAAAGATTTCCGGCCGGCATTTCAGTTTGGCCAATTCCTCCGCCAGCAGGCTGGGACACAAGTGCTTGGACAGGATCGCCAGTTCCTTTTCCGCATCACAAAAAGCCGTTTCCACAATAAGATACCGCAGATTGCCGATGCGGTTGACCGCTTCCCACAGGGCATCGCAGGTGGTGGTGTCGCCGCTGAACACCAGACTGGCTTTCCCGCTGTCGATGCAGAAACCGACCGCCGGCACGACGTGGTTGACCGGCAAGGGAGTGAGCTTGCGCCCGCCAATATCCACGGTTTCACCCAGGCGAATCTCCGCGTAACGCATCATCGGCTGCTGCAAACTCGGGACTTCGGAAAAATCCGGCCAGATCGCCCAGTTGAAGATGTGCTGCTGCAAAATCTTCAGCGTCTCCGCCGTGGCATGAATGACCATGGGCCGGTCGCGCATGAGGCCGACGCTGTCGATCAGCAGCGGCAGGCAGGCAATGTGATCGAGATGCGAATGCGTGATGAACACATGGTCGATCACGCTCATCTCGGCCAGGCTCAACTCGCCCAGACCGGTGCCGGCGTCGATCAGCACGTCATGGTCGAGCAGGAACGAGGTGGTGCGAAAATTGCCACCGATTCCGCCGCTGCATCCGAGCACCTTGAGTTTCATTCCGCGTCACTCATTTCGTTTTGAAAATGAACACGCCATCCCAGTTCTCACCGGGCGGATTGCTGCGATAGTAAGCCACGCGCTCCGCATAAACCTGGTACAGCTTGCTGTTCGGGGCCATGTTGTGCAGGCTCAACAAGTCCAGTTCAGCCTTGTCCCACTCCTGTTTGCGATAGGCGCGCAGCGCCTGATGGAACAGTTTTATCTCGTCCAGCATCGCCTGTCCGACCTCGCCCGTCAATCCCAGCGGCTCGAAGATCGCAACCGGTTTTTCCTTGCCCTTGACGCGCACCCTGTCGACTTCGCGATAGACAAAGCCGGGGGCCGCCTGCCGGGTCGTTTCGCCCACCAGAATCTGCGACCCGTACTCCTTGGTGATGCCCTCGAGGCGCGAGGCAAGGTTGACCGCATCCCCCATCACGGTGTAGGCAATACGCACTTCCGAGCCCATGTTGCCGACACTGACGCGCCCCGTATTGACCCCCACCCCGACCCGAATCTCCGGCCAGCCGCGCGCCTTGAAGTGCGGCTGCAACTCGGCGAGCGTGCGCTGCATCTTCAGTCCGGCGAGGATAGCATGCTGCGCGTGTTCGGGGTCCGCCAGCGGCGCGCCCCAGAATGCCATGATGCAATCGCCCATGTATTTGTCGATGGTGCCGCGCTGCTCGTAAACGATGCGCGACAGCGGGGTGAGAAACTCGTTCATCAGCAATGACAGTTCCTTCGGATCCAGCCCTTCCGAAATGGTGGTAAAGCCGCGCACGTCGGAGAACAGAATGCTCATCTCGCGGCTGTCGCCTTCCATCGAAACGCTCTCCGGATGCTTGGCCATTTCGTCCACCAGCTCGCCCGGCACATATTGCCCGAACAACCCTGTGATCTGCTTCTTGGCGCGCGATTCGACGAAGTAGCCGAAGCTCATGTTCAATCCGAACAGCACCACGATCAGCAACAATCCCCCCGCCAGCGGCATCGCAATATCGGCGTAATCCCAGAGGGCACGATTGAACGCCACATCCGCAGTCAGCGCACCGAGCGCCACCAGCATGCCGCGCACCGGGGTCAGCAGCGGCAGCAGCAGGCTCAGGCTCAGACCTAGCAGCAGCAGCAACACGACGTTCGCGCCCACCAGGTAGGGCGGGCTCTGTTTCAGGTTCTGGCTGAGGATGCCGCTGATCATGTTGGCGTGCACTTCCACCCCGGGATAGATTTCACCGACCGGCGTGCTGCGCATATCCATCAGCCCCGGTGCCGAAGTCCCCACCAGCACGATCTTGTTTTGCAGTTCCGGCAACGCAACCTTGTGCTGCAACACATCGGTAACCGGGATGTATTTGAAGGCCCCGCGCAGGCCCCGATAGGGCACCAGGGTGCTGGCCTGGCCATCCACCGGAATGGTCAGATTGCCCTGCTCTGATTCCAGCGTCAGCCACTCCAGCCCGCCGTAACCTTCGTTTTGCCCGCTGGCAAATCCGGGCACCAGTTTGGGCCAACCCAGCACGCTACGCGCCACCGCCAGCGACAACGCTTCGTAATACGCGCCCTCATGCTGCACGACCATCGGGATGCGGCGCACGATCCCGTCGAAATCCACCAGCGGATTGAAATGCCCCGCGCTTGCCGCGCCGGCCTGCAACGCCGGCAAGTTGGCACCGTAGCTGTCCCATTGCACAAAATCGATGGCGCGCCCCCGGAAGGTGTTCGGCGCAAAGACCGGCGGCGGCAAGGCGCCCGACCTGCTCGGTGGCGCCCCCGCTTCGCTGTTGCTGAAGTAATAGCCCAGCACGACGTTGCGCTGCTTAAGCTTTCCGGCAAACAGCGCATCGTATTCCAGGGTGGGCTGGAGCTGATCCAACACGGCATGAAACTGCGCGACGTCCTTCAGTTGCTTGCGCCCAAGATCCTGCAGCACGTTCAGGCCGGAACTGGTGTCCGGCTCGGCAAATACCACGTCGAAGCCGACCGTCGCCACGCCGTAATGGTCGAACAGGTCGTCCATCAGCGCAGCGAGCTTGTCGCGCCCCCACGGCCAGCGCCCTTCCTGTTTCAGGCTTTTTTCGTCGATATCGAGGATGACGATGCGGTCGTCCGTGCTGTGCGGCAAAGACAGCAGCATGCGGTAATCATAGAGCTTGGCATCGAAGACTTTCACGAAGCCAAGCCCGTACAGCCCTGCGGCATCGCCCAGAAAGAGCGCCATCGCCAACAGGCCCAACCCGATCAACAATGCGTGCTTCTTCACGGGCAGCCCCTTTCAAACGCATGCAAGGCTCGGGAACACATCAGGCCGAATGCTGCGATTCAAACCTTGAGATAGAACTCCATCTTGATCCCCGCCAGCTCGATCAGGTCGTGATCCTTTAGTTGGTGGGGCTGCTCGCCGATGGCGGACCCGTTCACCAGGGGGAAACTGACGCCTTCGACATGGGTGATGAAATAGCCGTGGGGACGGCGCGCCAGCACCGCCACCTGTACGCCCGGTTTGCCCAGCGTGGTGAGGTTCTTGCTCAACTCCATCTCTTTGCCA
This sequence comes from Ferrigenium sp. UT5, assembly GCF_045866295.1. Lineage (NCBI taxonomy): Bacteria > Pseudomonadati > Pseudomonadota > Betaproteobacteria > Nitrosomonadales > Gallionellaceae > Ferrigenium > Ferrigenium sp. UT5. Next base: position 11,817 of record NZ_BAAFRY010000006.1, on the reverse strand, counting down.
AGATTGGGTCCGTTCAGAATCTGGATCACCCCGATTGGGGTCGCCGGGGCAGCCAACGGCGTGGCCGGTTTGGGTTCAACCCGGGTTGTGGTCGCGCTGAACTGAGTGGTCGATTCGAATTTGGCTCTGCCCCCGTCTACTGCAGCGGGCGCAGCGGATGGCTTGATCGGGGCGCGCATGACCAATGTTTTCTCGAAATCGGCGGCGGTCGTCTGGGTTGGCTGATCGTTCAGATATTTGAGCTTGTACTTGCCGATCTCGATCAGGTCATTGTTCTGCAGGAAATGCTTCATCGTCGGCGCGCCATTGACCAGCGATCCGTTGGTGCTGTTCAGATCCTCGAAAAAGGAATCGTTGAGGATGGTGATCACCGCGGCATGCTCGCTGCTCACCGCCAGATTGTCGATGACGATGTCATTGTGCGGCTTGCGTCCGATGGTGGTGCGCTCCTTGGTCAGAGGAACTTCCTTGATTACCGCCCCGTCCATGCTGAGTATCAGTTTTGCCGGCATTTTGTATTCCCCTTGATCTCTCTTTTCAATTCCCGAACCATGATGTCAGTTTTGCCCACCAGCCGCGGGGCGCTGGATAACTTGCCTTGACCTTCACCAGGATGACCGAAACGTTGTCGCGTCCGCCGTTGTCATTCGCCTGTTCGATCAGCTGGCTGGCCGCCAGGGGCAGATTACCTTGCAACATTTGCAGCGTGGCGCCGATATCCTCGTCTTCCACCATATCGTTCAAGCCATCGGAGCAGAACAGATAGATGTCGCCGACTTCAACCTCGTACACATGCACTTCCGGCTCGGCCTCGGCATCGATGCCGACCGCGCGCGTCACCAGATTCTTGTTCTTCGACAGGCGCGCCAGCTCCTTGCTGATCACCCCGCTGTCGATCTGTTCCTGCAACAGGGAATGATCGCGCGTCACGGTTTCAAAGGTTTCGCCGCGCAGGCGGTACAGGCGCGAATCGCCCACATGCGCGACGGCCACGCGATTGTCGTAAAACAGGCCCGCCACAATCGTGGTCCCCATGCCGGCATACTGCGGCTGGCTCTGCGCGGCATTATAAATGGACAGGTTCGCTTTGTTCACATTGTCGCGTAGCAGCGCCACACCCACCTCGTCCTGCGTCCCCGCTTCTTTTTGTTCCGGGCGCACGCCATCGAGACGATGGCGGATCTCGCTCGATAGCACCGACACGGCGATGCCGCTGGCGACTTCCCCGGCATTGTAGCCACCCATGCCATCCGCCAGCACCGCCAGGCCATAGTTTGCATCGAAGGTGATGCTGTCCTCGTTGTGGGAGCGCACCCTGCCCGGATCCGTTTTGCCAACGATCTCCAGTGCGTCATTCAAGTTCACGTGGCACCTCAAATTCTGTTCAAAGTTGTGGCGCACTGGCGGATCGCCTCCGCCATCGCCGCGCCGTTTGCAAAACGTTCTTCCACCTTTTTTGCCAGCGCTTGCTGAATGATGGCCGCCACGCACGGCGGCAGGTCCGGTTTAATACCCAGAATATCGGCAGGCGGTTCATTCGCAATCCTAAACATCAGTTGCGCCATCGAATCGCCCTCGAAAGGCAGCTTACCACAGGCCAGTTGATACAAACTGACCCCGAGCGAGAACAGGTCGGAGTGGCCTTCGATCTTGGCACCCGACAACTGTTCCGGCGACATGTAGGAAGGCGTGCCCAGCACCATGCCGGTTTTGGTTTTGGAGGAATCGGTGATCCGCGCGATGCCGAAATCCGTGACTTTGACGGTATCGGTTTCGGGGTCGTACATGATGTTGGCCGGCTTGATGTCCCGGTGCACGACATGCAGGCCGTGCGCGTAGCCCAGCGCATCGGCCACGCGCGCGATGATGGACAACACCCGGGGCAAGGGCAACAGATTGTCAGCCTTGGTGTAGGGGACCAGGTCCTTGCCCTTGAGGAATTCCATCGCGATGTAGGCCAAGTCGTGTTCCTCGCCCGCGTCGTACATGGTGACGATGTTGGGATGGTTCAGGCGACCCGCCGTTTCCGCTTCGCGGAAGAAGCGCGCCTTCACGTCTTCCAGTTCATCCGCCTCGAACTCCTGCGACAGCGCCATGGTCTTGATCGCGACGATGCGGCTAATCTTCGGGTCCTTGCCCAGATAGACCACCCCCATCGCGCCCTTGCCCAGTTCCTTTTCGATCTCGTAACGCCCGAGCATCGGCTTGGAGAGTCCATCCCGGTCGAGTTTCATCGTGCTGTCATTGCTGTGCCCGGAACTGCCCCCCAGGATGATCGTCTCCGACATCGCTTTGGTCTGCGCCATGCGCGTTTCCAGATCGCGGAATTTCGGGTTGTGGCCGGCCATGTATTTGAATACCGACTCGGCCTTGTTGAACTGGCGCTTGCGCTCGAAATCCAGTCCGAGGTTGTAAAGCACATCCATCAGGCTGTCATCCAGCGGCACCTTGCGAAATTTGTCGAACGCCATGTCGAGCTGCCCCTGCCCCTGGAACGCCAGGCCCAGCATGCGGTTGCTCTCCGCCGAATTGGCATCGGACAATTCCTTGCCCTTTTCCGTCAGGAGGAAACGTTTGGTGGTCAGCATCAGATGTCCGACCAGCAACAGGGCGGTCGGCAACATCAGTTGCAGCCACATCGCCTGGGTCGTCATCAGCACAAAATGGGCGGAAAGCAGCGCCACGAACAATACCGCGGTGATTGCCGCACCCAATCCGGCACCAAGGCGCGGCAGCAACAGAATCAGATACAGCGCGATCAGCAGGAAGGCGCCCAGCTCCGCCCACACACCCCAGGCGGGCACCACGAAGAAGTCCTGTTTGAGAATGCTGGAGACCGAATGTGCCAGGGTGACCACCGGCGGCGTCACCGCCGAGACCGGCGTGACCTGCGCCGAGCCGACACCGGCGGCCGTAGCGCCGATCAGCACGATTTTGTCGCGATATTTTTCCGCCGGAATCTTGCCGGTGATCACGTCGTAGAAAGAGTCCACCTGAAACGAGGGTTTCCCGGCGCGGTCTGCATAGAAGTAGGTGTTCATGCGCAAGGCCGGATCGGTCGCGATCTGCAGATTTCCCAGGCGCACCCCCTCGCCCAGGGTTACCTGAATATCCTTCGCTTCCAGATTCAGGCTTTTCGCGGCCAGCATGAGCGAGAGCGACGGATAATACTGGTCGTAATAAGCAATGACCAGGGGCTCGGTGCGCACGCCGCCATCCACATCGGGGGTGGCATTCAGATGTCCGAGCGCCACCGCTTGTTGTCCCAGCATCGGGATCGGCACCAGCGCGTTCCGCGCCGGGATCGGTGCAGCCGCATCCGCCCTGCTCTGCACGTTCGTCAGCGCGTTCTTGAGGACATAGTCCGGCACCGCCGTGTCCGGATTCCCCTGCGGCTCGCCCAATTCGAAAAACAACCCCAGCAGCACGTTGTTGATCTTGCCCATGCTGTCAGCCATCTTCTGGTCGTTGTCCAGATGTAGCAGGGCTTCCTGCATCAACCCCTGCAATTCCTGCCATTGTTCGGGATGGCTCTGCGCCAGGTCGGTTTGTTCGAGGACGGCGGCAATGTTCAGAATGTAATCCAGCCCCGCATCGACCTGCGGCTCGAAAAACAGCGCGGTCTGTCCGACCACCTTGGCGTGCCCCTCGGCCAGTATGTCCAGCAACTTGGCTTGAATCTCGCGCGGCCACGGCCAGCGCCCGAGGTTGGCAATGCTCTGGTCGTCGATGGCAATGATGGCGATGCGGTCGCTGGGCTGGCGCGACGATGCGCGCACGCCCCAGTCATAGGCCTTGCGCTCAAGACTCTGGATCAAATCGGTGTTGGCGGCAAAGAAAAAAATGACCACCAACACCGCGGCAAAGAACCCGTCTGCTTTCCAGAACGACGTTTTATTCATGACCACCCTGACCGTTTATTCGTTTTTCTTGAAGTTACGGGCAGATACTAAAACAATTTACAACGTCAATCCATACCTGATTGATTTATCGGGGGAACCTCATTTCAGCGCACCACCATGACGGGCACTGCGGACAAGCGCAGGACGCGTTCCGCGACCGAGCCGATCAGCCATTGCGCCAACCCCTCCTTGCCTTGTGCGCCCATGAGGATGAGAGACACTTCCTGGGCGGTGGCGTATTGCAGAATTGCTTCGGCCGGACGACCGATGCTGATGTGATATTGGTAGGGAAGCTGGGCGGCATCGAGCAAGGCACGCGCGCTCTGCAAGGCCTGCAATCCCTGCTCGCGCTGGTAATCGTCGATGACCTGCTGGTCGAACAGCAGTTTCACATTAACCGTCGCCACGTTCCACTGCACATTGAGCAAGCGCAATTGCGGCACCTGTTTCATCGTCGCGGCCAGAAGGATCGCCTGCTCGACCGCATGCAGGGATTGTGCGGAACCATCCACCGGAATCAGCCACTTCATGCTCTCTCCTTTTCAGCTTGGGTTTGCGGCGCAACCTCCACATCCGCCAAATCCCTGACCGCGACCCGACCGGCGCGGCGCTGCGCAATCGCGGCGGCAAGTGCCAGCACCAGCAAGGCGCACACGACCGGCACCCCCCAATGCAGATAATGTTGCGCCTCGACCCACGCCTTGAACGAAACCTCGGTGACCAGCATCTCGCCTGCCACATAGCCCAGCAGCGCCCCGCCCGCGTAGATGATGAACGGATAGCGATCGATCAGTTTGAGCACCAGCTGGCTGCTCCACGCGATCAGCGGGATGCTGATGAGCAACCCGAACACCAGCAGGAACACATTGCCCTTGGCCGCCGCCGCCACGCCCAGCACGTTGTCCAGGCTCATCACGAAATCGGCGATGATGATGGTCTTCACCGCCCCCCACAGATTGGCCTCGGCCTTGATGCTGCCTGCACCGTGGCCTTCCGCTTCCGGCAGGATCAGCTTGATGCCGATCCACAACAGCAACAACGCGCCGACGACTTTGAGATAAGGCAGGGACAGCAGGGTGACCGCAAAAAAAGTCAGCACCACGCGCAGGCCGATGGCGCCGCCCACCCCGTACAGGATGCCTTTTTTGCGCTGCGCCTCGGGCAGGTTGCGGCAGGCCAGCGCGATCACCACCGCGTTGTCGCCCGACAGCAGCAGGTCGATCATGATGATCTTGAACACATCCACCCAGAACTGCGGGCTTTCCACCATCTGCACGACTTCCAGCACTTCAACCCTTCAGCACTTTTTGCATCACGCGCCCCATCTCCGCCGGGTTGCGCGTGATGTGGATGCCGCATTCTTCCATCACCGCCAGTTTCTCGTTGGCGCCGCCCTGGCCGCCGGAGATGATGGCACCCGCATGGCCCATGCGCTTGCCCGGCGGCGCAGTGACGCCGGCGATGAAGCCGACCACCGGTTTCTGCATGTTGTCCTTGATCCAGCGCGCACAGGTTTCCTCGTCGTTGCCGCCGATCTCGCCCACCATCACCACCGCTTCGGTTTCCGGGTCGTCGTTGAACAGGCGCAGCACGTCAAGGTGTTTCAGCCCGTTGATCGGGTCGCCGCCGATGCCGACGCAGGACGATTGCCCCATGCCCAGCGCCGTGAGTTGCCCCACCGCTTCATAAGTCAGCGTGCCGGAACGCGACACCACCCCGATGCGTCCCTTGCGGTGGATATGGCCGGGCATGATGCCGATCTTGATCTCGTCCGGCGTGATGAGGCCGGGGCAGTTGGGGCCGATCAGCAGGGTTTTTTTGCCCTGCATCTTGTAACGGGTGCGAATCATGTCGTGCACCGGAATGCCTTCAGTGATGCAGATCACCAGGTCGAGGCCGGCCTCCACCGCCTCGTCAATGGCGGCGGCCGCACCGGCCGGCGGCACATAGATCACCGACACGGTGGCGCCGGTCGCCTCTTTAGCATCGCGCACCGTGGCGTACACCGGAATGTCTTCGAACCGTTCGCCGGCTTTTTTCGGGTTCACCCCGGCCACGAAACAGTTCGCACCGTTCGCATATTGCTTGCACTGCTGGGTGTGGAACTGGCCAGTCTTGCCGGTCATGCCCTGGGTGATGACCCGTGTGTCCTTGTTGATGAGAATGCTCATTGCGCCCCCTTTGCCGCCAATACGACTTTTTGCGCCGCATCGGCCATGTCGTTTCCAGAGATGATGGGCAAGCCGGAATCCGCCAGAATCTTTTTGCCCAGCTCGACGTTGGTGCCTTCCAGCCGCACCACCAGCGGCACGTTAAGGCTCACTTCGCGCGCCGCCGCGACCACCCCTTGCGCGATCACGTCGCACTTCATGATGCCGCCGAAGATGTTGACCAGGATGGCTTTCAGATGTGGGTTCTTCAGCATCAGTTTGAAGGCCTCGGTCACTTTTTCCGTGGTCGCCCCGCCGCCGACGTCGAGGAAGTTGGCCGGACTGCCGCCGTACAGTTTGATGATGTCCATGGTCGCCATCGCCAGACCCGCGCCGTTCACCAGACAGCCAATATCGCCGTCGAGCTGGATGTAGGCCAGATCGAATTTCGAGGCTTCGATCTCCGCCGGGTCTTCCTCGTCCAGATCGCGGTAGGCAACGATCTCGGGATGGCGATACAGCGCGTTGGAATCGAAATTAAACTTGGCGTCCAGCGCCAGCACGCGGTTGTCCGCCGTCACGATCAGGGGGTTGATCTCGGCCAGCATCGCGTCCTTCTCCACGAAGGCGCGATACAGCCCTTGCAGGATGCCGACGGCCTGCGCGTTGGCTGCCTCGGGAATGCCGATGGCGCGCGCCACCCGCGCCGCTTCCGCCGCATCCAGTCCGGCCGCCGGATCGATGCGCACGGTATGGATTTTTTCCGGCGTGCGCCGGGCCACTTCCTCGATCTCCATGCCGCCTTCACTCGACGCCAGCAGCGCCACGCGCTGCGCGGCGCGATCCACCACCATGCCGACGTACAGCTCCTTGACGATCTGCGCGCCCTCCTCGATCAATAGCCGGCGCACGGTCTGGCCTTGCGGCCCGGTCTGGTGCGTGACGAGCTGCATGCCGAGGATCTGCTGCGCGTGGTTCCGCACTTCGTCCAGCGACTTCGCCACCTTCACGCCGCCGCCCTTGCCGCGCCCGCCGGCGTGGATCTGCGCTTTCACCACCCACACCTGACCGCCCAGATCGCGCGCAGTTGCAACCGCTTCATCGACACTGAAACAGGCCTTGCCGCGCGGGGTGGGCACGCCGAACTGGCGCAGGATTTCCTTGCCCTGATACTCGTGAATTTTCATGATGCCCTCCTGAACAGGATGGGCGTGAATGTACCAGACAGGCTATGGGCGTGCAGGAAAATTCACCTGAAATGCCGGCCACGCAATCAAGCTCCGGTAAATTTTTTGTGCGGGTTCATTCAATCCACGGGGGATTCTCGACAGCAAAGACGCAGCCCGGCGCTGTGCATGACACGCGCAACCGCAGACACATCTCCGGCATTTACCCGCTTGCGAGTACGCTGCGCTTGCCCGGAAACAGCAGCGAGAACGTGCTGCCCCGCCCTTCCTCGCTGGCGATCTCCAGTTTGGCCTGGTGGCGCAGGGCGATGTGCTTGACGATGGCCAGCCCCAGCCCCGTGCCGCCGGTCTCGCGTGAACGACTGCGATCGACCCGATAGAAACGCTCGGTCAGGCGCGCGATATGCTGCGGCGCAATGCCGATGCCGCTGTCGCGCACCGAAAACACCGCCTGCCCGTCGCGCAACGACCAGTACACATCGATACTGCCCCCGTCCGGCGTGTAACGGATGGCATTGCTGAGCAGATTGGCAAAGGCGCTGCGCAGTTCGTTGCGGCTTCCCCGCAGATTGACTGCGCAGTCGAGATGCAATTCCAGCCGATGCCTGCCATGGCTCAACAATCGTCCCTCTTGCCCGACTTCGTCCAACAGCCCGCACACATCCACGACTTCCTCGTGCAGGGGATGCTGGTCGTTTTCCAGACGCGACAGGGTCAACAGATCATCCACCAGATGCGCCATGCGGTGGGTCTGTTCACCCATCAACTGCAGGGCGCGCTGCGCCATGTCGGAGTCGCGGGTCTGCATGTCCTGCAAGGTCTCGACAAAACCGTTGACCACGGTCAGCGGCGTGCGCAACTCGTGCGAGACATTGGCGACAAAATCGCGGCGCATGTTTTCGAGGCGCTCGAACTGGGTGATGTCGCGGCTGATGAGCAGGCGCTTGCTTTCGCCATAAGCGATGAGTTTGATCGACAGGACCACGTCGTCCTGGCGGGTTCCGCGCAGGATCAGCGGCTGGCGCGCCTCCGCCGCGGCCAGATATTCCACGAACTCGGGTTGCCGCGCGAGATAGGTGATCTGCTGGCCGATATCGACGTTGCTGTCCAGGCCGAAATGCTGTTCCGCCAGCGGATTGCACCACTCGATGCGGTCCGCCGCATCCAGAATCACCACCCCCTCCGGCAGGGCGGCGGTGGCCTGTTCCATCTGCTGCAGGTCGGCGAGGTGTTCCGCGCGCTCCTGCCGGTGAACCCGCATCATCTGGTTCAGGCTGGAAAAAACGTCCTCCCACAAACCGGCGCCTTCGGGCATCGCGCGTTGCTCGGGAAGCGCCAGCCAGTGCAACAAGGCGCCCAGATGGCGCAGGTGGTGCAACAGCCACCAGGCGAGGCCGAGCGCGAATCCGAGGGCCGCCGCCAGCGGGCCAAAGATTGCCCACAGCAACAGGGAAAACAACAGGAGAAAGAAAGGATAGGCAGAGGCGCTCTGCCAGAAATCGCTCACGATACGGATCCGGTTGGGGATAGGGACGGGCGGATTATAAGGCGTTCGGTCTGCCCGGCGATAGGAATCAGCCGCCTACTGCGCGGAGAATCGATAGCCGCTGCCGCGCACGGTCTGCACGAACCGATCCAGGCCGGACGCTTCCAGCGCCTGGCGCAGGCGGCGGATATGCACATCCACCGTGCGCTCTTCCACGAACACATGATCGCCCCACACCTGGTCCAGCAGTTGCGCCCGGCTATACACGCGCTCGACATGGGTCATGAAGAAATGCAGGAGGCGAAACTCGGTCGGCCCCAGTTCGATGTTGGCCCCCCCGGCGCTGACGCGGTGGGTGGCGGGCGAGAGTTCGATGCCGCCGATGCTGACCACCTCTTCGCTCATCTGCGGCGTGCGCCGGCGCAACACGGCACGGATGCGCGCCATCAATTCGCGCGGCGAAAACGGCTTGGTGATGTAATCGTCCGCACCGGCTTCGAGACCCAATATTTTGTCGCGCTCTTCGCCGCGCGCGGTCAGCATGATGATGGGGATATCGCGGGTGCGCGCATCGGCGCGCAGGCGGCGCGCCAGCTCGACCCCGGAACTGCCGGGAAGCATCCAGTCCAGCAGAATCAGGTCGGGCAATGCCTGATTGATCCGGGACAGGGCCGCTTCGGCATCGAATGCCTTGACGGCGCGGAAGCCGCATTGCTCCACGTTGAAGGCGAGCAATTCCTGGATCGCCGGCTCATCTTCCACCAGCAGAATGGTTGCTGTCGTCATACCGTTCCCCGCTTCTATATTTTCGATGGGTGAGCATGGTATTAAAGAAATATGACAATAGCGTGACAATTCAGCCGGCAGAACGCCGTTGCGCCGCATTTGCTGTGCCGTTCAGATCAGGCAGCGACGAACCCAGCAGCATCCCGGCCACGCTCATCAGCAATCCGACCAGTTGCGGCGGCCAGTAGGTGTCCGGTGTCAGCCATTCCAGCAGCAGCCAGGAACCCAGCCCCAGCACGATGGACAGCAGCGCGCCCTGATTGTTGGCGCGCTTCCAGTACAAGCCGAATACCAGCGGCACGAACGCGCCGACCAGCGTGACCTTGTAGGCGTTCTCCACCATATGGAAGATGCTCGATTCGGAATTGAGCGCGAACCAGAGGACAAGAACGCCGAACGTCAGCAGAATGATGCGCATGGTGCGCAACATCTGCTGGTCGCTCATGTCGCCGAAGGCGAAATGCTTGAGGATGTTTTCGGTGAACATGACCGAAGGCGCAAGCAGGGTGGACGAAGCGGTGCTCATGATGGCGGACAACAGCGCCCCGAAGAACAATATCTGCATGAACAGCGGGGTGTGGTTCAGGATCAGGCTGGGCAACACCATCTGGGAATCGCGCCCGATCAGTTCGCCGAAGAACTGCGGATCGATCAGCGTCGCAGCAAAAGCGAGAAACATCGGGATGAAGGCAAAGGCAAAATACAGCACACCGCCACCCACCGTCCCGCGCATCGCGATCTTTTCGCTTTTGGCGGAAGTCATGCGCTGGAACACGTCCTGCTGCGGGATGGAGCCGAGCATCATGGTCAGCGCGGCGCCGATGAAGGGAATCCAGGCTTCCATGCCGCTGCCGTCAGGGAACAACTGCAACTTGCCCGCCGCCTGTGCCTGCAGCACCACGTTGCCCACCCCGCCCGCCCGCTCGCCGATCAGGGCGGCGATCAGCAGCAGGGCGACCATGATGATGGTCATCTGCACGAAGTCGAGCAGTGCCACCGACCACATGCCGCCGATCAGCGTGTAGGCCAGCACCACGGCGATGCCCAGGATCATGCCGACCTGCGGCGTGAGCGCCCCGTCGCTGACCACGTTGAACACCAGTCCCAGCGCCACCACCTGTGCCGATACCCAGCCGAGATAGGACAGCATGATGCACACCGACATCACGAGTTCGACCCTGCGGTTGTAGCGGGTGCGGTAATAGTCGCCGATGGTGAGCAGATTCATGCGATACAACAGCGGCGCAAAAAACAGCCCGGCGAAGATCAGGCACAGACTGGCGCCGAAAGGATCGGCGATCACGCCCCCCAGTCCTTCCTGCACAAAGGTGGCCGAGATGCCGAGCACGGTCTCGGCGCCAAACCAGGTGGCGAACACCGTGGCAGTCACCACCGGCAACGGCAGATTGCGCCCCGCCACCACGAAGTCGCGCGAGTTATGTACCCGTGACGAAGCGTAGATGCCGATTCCGACAGAGAACAGCAGGTAAAGAACGACGAACCAGAGCAGCATGCCTATATCTCACAAGCCCAATAATGGCAGGTATTTTAGCAGTGTTCCATAAAACGAAAAGGCTGCTGGAATGCAGCAGCCTTACAGTTCACTGCTGTTCGATTTTGGCTACGTTACGTTAGGCAAAAGACAAGACCTGACCCTGTGTTTTTCTAACTGGGTAGAAAGTAACGCGGCATATGGATTAACGTACCTTAATATAGTCGTCGCAAGCCCACTAATACCGGCAACACTCTGAATATTCAAATTTGATGATTCGCAGCTCATTTATGCCCCCATTTATAGAATAGTTAGTATTACCAACGCAATAAAAAATACGCTCACTGATAATCCGAGAACAAATTTAAATTTGCCAATTAACTTCAAGTAATAAACATTGACCCAATAGGTTAAGTTGGGCTGTGCTCCGTTATATTTGACCTCATTTACAATAACGCTCGCCCTTTCAATCTCAGATTCAGCAACCCCGCGAGAAAACTCGATTGAGTCCTTAAACTGCTGTAAATAATTTGGTGGGCAGCCACCGCTTCGATTCGGTAAATTAACGTTAACGAGACGATCAACAACCGAAGGAGAAGAAGCGATGGCTGGATATGAGATTAGCGTAGGTTCCGAATTGTTGCCAGGTCTTTTGAACGGGCAGGACGGGCTGGCGAAGCTGGTGGAGACGGTGCTCAACCAGGTGCTGGAAGCGCAGGTGGCGGAAACGCTGGGAGCGGGTCGGCACGAGCGCACGGACGATCGGCAAGGCTACCGCAACGGCTACCGGGCGCGCACGCTCTACACGCGGGTC
>NZ_BAAFRY010000005.1:0-113542 GCF_045866295.1 Ferrigenium sp. UT5 | reverse complement strand
CAGGATGTGTTCGCGGGTCTGCGGCATGGGACCGTCGGCGGCGGAGACGACCAGGATGGCGCCGTCCATTTGCGCGGCGCCGGTGATCATGTTTTTGACGTAGTCGGCGTGCCCCGGGCAGTCCACGTGTGCGTAGTGCCGGTTGGCGGTTTCGTATTCGACGTGGGCGGTGTTGATGGTGATGCCGCGCGCCTTTTCTTCCGGCGCCGCGTCGATCTGGTCATACGCCTTGGCTTCACCCCCGAATTTCTTCGATAGCACGGTGGTGATCGCCGCCGTCAGGGTGGTCTTGCCGTGGTCAACGTGGCCAATCGTGCCGACGTTTACGTGCGGTTTGGTACGTTCAAATTTGCTCTTTGCCATGATAATCCCCCATCAACCCAATTCAATTAACGAAAAGAACCTATAACACAAATACTTGGTGCCCATGGCGAGAATCGGACTCGCGACCTCTCCCTTACCAAGGGAGTGCTCTACCACTGAGCCACATGGGCATACACTTTGGAGCGGGTGAAGGGAATCGAACCCTCGTCATAAGCTTGGAAGGCTTCTGCTCTACCATTGAGCTACACCCGCAAAACCCGACACCAGCCCACCTGATACAACAGCAAACTGCTCGTAAAATCTGGTGGAGGGGGAAGGATTCGAACCTTCGAAGGCAGAGCCGTCAGATTTACAGTCTGATCCCTTTGACCGCTCGGGAACCCCTCCAAAAAGAGCGCGCGATTATCCATAGAACGCCCACCCCTGTCAAAGGGAAAATACGGAATACGCGGAATATCTTTCTGGAAACCCGCTCCAGGCCGGCACCCTTCCCTTACAGCAAGCCCTTTTCGGCGAAGGAATAGCCGCCCGTTCCCGCCACGACGAAATGATCCAGCACCCGCACATCGACCAGGGCCAGCGCCTGTTTCAGCGCGTCGGTCAGCAAGCGGTCCGCATCGCTCGGTTCGGCCACCCCGGAAGGATGATTGTGCGCGAGGATCAATGCCGCGGCATTGTGGGCCAGCGCGCGCTTCACCACTTCGCGCGGGTACACGCTGGTCTGGGTCAGCGTGCCCTGAAACAACTCTTCCGCCGCAATGACCCGGTGCTGTGCGTCCAGAAACAGCGCGACGAACACCTCCTGCCGCCGCCCCTGGAGCAGGAGGTGCAGATATTCGCGCACCGCGCGCGGCGAATTCAGCGCATCGCCAACCTTCATTTCCTCCCGTAGCGCCCGCCGCGCCATTTCCAGCACGGCCTGCAATTGCACGTACTTCGCGGGTCCCATGCCGCGCACCGCGCAGAACGACTTTTCATCGGCGGCAAACAGGCGGGTCAGGTCGCCGAACCGCTCCAGCAGTTCACGCGCCAGATCGACCGCACTTTTACCCGTCACGCCGATGCGCAAAAAGATCGCCAGCAACTCCGCATCGGACAGCGCCTGCGCGCCGCGCTGCAACAGCTTCTCCCGCGGACGCTCCCCCTTCGGCCAATCAACGATGCTCATCGCTCACCTCGCTCAATGTGCCCTCTGCAAATACCAGTGCGCAGCGCACCGGCTTCCCCTCGTACACCGACTGCATCGCAGCGCGGTATTCCCGCAGCTGCGCACGGTAGCGCGCCGCATCCTCGGCATCGCCCAGCTTGTAATCCAGCACCCACACTGCATCGTCGAATTCCACCAGACGGTCGATGCGTTTCAGTTCGCCCGCGGCATTGACATAGGGCATCTCGTTGCAGGCATTGCGATATTGCCGCGCATCGAAAAAACGCGCGAGTTGCGGCAATGCCATCAGGCGGCGGGCTTGCTGCCAGAGCATCTCCATTTCGGGCGCGGGAATAGCAAGGCGTCGCTGAAGTGCCCCCCGCTCGTCTGCACGCTGTTCAGTGAGCTGCTGCAACAAGGCATGCAGCCAGATGCCGCGCTGCTGTTGCGGGGTATTGCGCGCGGCGCGTTTGCCGGCGGGGAGGATGGCGGGCAGCGATACGCGCTGCACCCCCTGTGCGGCCTGCTTCATCTCATGCACGACACTATTGGAATGCAAAGGATTCTCCGCTTCGCCGATCACGGCCGCGATGCGCCCATACCAGGTGAGGCGCTTCGTCTCGCGCGCGCCCTGGCTGCCGCTGACGATCAGCGCCTGTTGCGCGCGGGTCATGGCGACGTAGAGCAGGTTCATCTCTTCGCGCGCCTGCTCGGCGGCATCCCGCTCGAACAAGGGCAAACGCATCTTCCCGCGCGAGGCCTGGTCGGTATAGAGCGAAAAATGCAGCGGCCGCGCCTCGTGCGTCGGCCAGTCCAGCAGCACATCGTTGCCGTCCCTGTTTTTCTTTTCCGCGTTCGCATCCAGCAGCCACACGATGGGCGCTTCCAGGCCTTTCGATTCGTGCACAGTATAGATGCGTACCGCGTCCCCGGCCGTGCCCAGCTTGCCCTCGTCAGGCGCATCATCGTCACTCTCGCGCAGTTCGCGCAACTCTTGCAGAAATCGCGGCAGGCTGGGATAGCGCCCCGCATCCACCGACAGCGCGATCTCCATAAAGGCATGCAGATTGGCCGTCACTTTTGCGCGCGTCTCCTGCGGCAGCGCGGCGCTATAACGCGCGATCACCTCGCCTTCGAAATAGACGCGATCGAGCAAGTCGTGCACCGGCAGCTTGTCGGCCAGCGCGAGCCAGCGTTGCAGCAATTCGACGGCGCGTTGCAGGGCGGGAGAAGGTTCGGACAAGTGTTGCAGACGTTGCCACCACGAAAGGCGAGTGGGGGATGCCAAGTGCCGCGCAGAATCCTCGGCTCTCGATAGCCGCTCCTCAGCACTGCTTGATGCCAAGCGCATCAGGTCCGCATCGCTGCACGCAAAAATTGGCGTGCGCAACACCTGCGCCAGGGCTAGATCGGCGAACGGCGTGATGAGGAACAGCAGCAGCGCCTGGATGTCATCTGCCTCCAGCGTGTCGAGCAGGCCGCCACGGCGCGAAGTGATGAAGGGGATGTGCCGCGCGCGCAGGGCTTCTTCGTAGCTCGCGAGGTGGGTGCGGCTGCGCACCAGCACCATGATGTCACCCCAGGTCGCACGACGCGCACCCTCTTCATCGTTCACTGACCACGCGTTGACGATGGTTTGCAATTGCGTGGCGAATTCTTTGGCTTCTTTCTGGCGTGCGCCTTCTTCGGTTTCGGTGCGACAGGTGGTGAGCGGGTTGCGCAGCTTCATCGAGGGTTCCCCCACCCCAACCCCTCCCCCGGCGGGAGAGGGGCTGTCGGCGGCTGCAATTTCAGCGACCGCCAGCGGCATCACCAGCACATGCCCCGGCAATTCCGTCTGATGCGTCTGGTGCTCGACGAAATCGAAACCGTCCGGTTGCTCGCGGAACACCGCATTCACCGCATCGACCACAGCTTGCGAATTGCGGCGCGTGAGGCTGTTACCCAGGGTCTTCGCATTGAAATGTTTTTTCAGGTATTCGCGCGCCACGCCGAACAGGCGCGCATCGGCGCGGCGGAAACGGTAGATGGATTGCTTGGGGTCGCCTACCACGAACACGGTCGGCTGCGACTCCACCGCCACGGCGGCATCGAACCAGGCGCGCAGGATCTGCCATTGCAGCGGGTTGGTGTCCTGGAACTCGTCCAGCAATACATGGCGATAGCGGCTGTCGAGTTTGTACTGCATGGTCTCGGCGTGTTCGCTTTGTTGCAACAGGCGGCACAACTGCCATTCCAGATCGGAGAAATCCATCTGCTGCTTCTGTGCCTTGAGCGCCTGATAGCGTTCGAGGAAAGCCGCGCCGCACTGCAGCACGGCTTCGTTCAGGCGATAGGCTTGCTGCTCGGCCAGAGTGTCGCGCACTTCCTGCACGCTGGCGAACATCGCATCGCGCGCAACCAGAAAGGCTTCCGCATCCTGTTTTTTCGTCGGCTTGAAACTGCGCGGCTCATCGGCCTGTGTGAACAGCAAGCGCGACACCGCATCGAAACGCGCCTCGGGCGCGCTGTTCGTCCACACCCGCTCCAGCTCGCCGGCTTTCTTCGCCTGCGTGTCGGTGCCGTTGCTCGCCAACTGGCGCACGAACGCGAAATACACTGCTTCGCTGTTGCCGCATGCGACCCAGTCAACCATCGGATCGAAATCCATGTCCACCGCCAGATCATTGCGCAGGTGCTCCAGCGCGAACGCCAAGCCATCCTGTCGGCCCTGCGTATAGGCCCACCACTCGGCGCGCTTGGCGAGGAAGTTGAACAACAGCTTGCGCGTGTTGAACAGGCCATGGTTCTCGAACAGCCATTGCATGTGCTGCGCCGGTTCGCCATCCGGCTGTTTGCGCATCTGCTCCAGCAGTTCTTCCCACGCTTCTTCCTGCTCCGCACCGGCGTGTTCCAGCAGACTCATCCCCTGCATCACATCCGCATTCAATGGCGCGCGCTGCATGACCTGCATGAACCAGCCGTGGAAGGTGCTGAGGGTGATGGCGGGCTGGGCCAGCAACACGTCCTTATAGAGTGCGCGCGCACGTTGCAGTTGTTCGTCGCTGAGTTCCGCGATGCCGCGCTCGGCGAAGAACTTCCGCACGAAAGCGTCATCGCCCAGCGCCAGATCGCGCAGCCACAATTGCAAGCGCGCCTGCATCTCCTGCGCGGCCTTGCGCGTAAAGGTGATGGCGAGGATGGTCGAAGGCGGCGCACCGTCCAGCAACAGACGCACGATGCGCGACACCAGCAGCCAGGTCTTGCCGCTGCCGGCACAGGCCTCGACCACGACGCTGCGGTTGGGATCGAGGGCGATGTGGTTGCTCATACCCATTCCCCCTTGCGGCACACCCCGCGCACTTCGCAGTACGCGCACACCGCATCGATGCCGTTCGCCGGCAGCCCCGCTCCGCCGCGCATCTCGCCCATCACCTGCTCCAGCCGTTCCGCATTCAGTTGCGCCAGCAGCGGCACGTCCTCCTTGGGCGCGACCTCGCTCACCTTGCCGCCCTCGATGCTGACAAAAGCCGCATCCGCCGCTTCGTGCGCGTAGGCGTAGCAGGCGAGTTGCACATCCTCGCCCGGCTCCTTTAATTTGTTGCGCAACACCTGTTCGCTCTGCGTCTTGTAATCCAGCACCCGTTTCTCGTCGTCGCGCACATCCAGCCGGTCGATGCGGCCGCGCAGGCGGATGCCTTCCAGCGGCCAGTCGAAAGCCTGTTCGGATTCCGCATAGCGCCAACCGTCTGCCTCGCGCGTCGTCTGCCATTCGAGGTAGGCTGGCAAGGACTGCATCCAGCGCGCCAGCCAGGCGCGTGCCGTGAAGTCCTGTGCCAGCAGGTCTGCAAAGACTTCCTCGCTGATGCGCTGCAAGACAGCCATCATTTCTTCCGCGTCGCCTTGCATCACCAGCGGATACTGCGCGTGGAAACGTTGCAGGATGGTATGCACGCGCTCGCCGTAAGCGCGTTTTTCGATGGCTTCCGGCACTTCATCCAATTCGTTCAACTTCAAGATGTGGCGCGCATAGTATTGATAGGGGCAGGCGACCAGCGAGTTGTAGCCGCTGATGGAGATGCTGCCCGGCACGCTGTCAGGCAAGACACTCGGCGCAGGCTGCGCAGACTGTGCCAGCGCTACATGCTGCGCATCTTCCGCTGCAAGGTACGCGTGCAACTCGGGCTCGCTCAGATCATCCCCTTGCGTCTGTTGATGTGCATCGCGCAACATCTGCAGAAACGGGCTGAGCAAACGCGCTTCGCCTTCCCGCTCTTTCTGCCAGGTGACCAGCACCTCGTCGTTCATGGCGAGCAAGGCGCGCAGATCGTCGTGCTGACGCGCGGCATGGAAACTGCGCGTGGGCAGCCCCAGCGTGGCACGCACCGCATCGTTGAACCAGCGTCCGCCATCGCCTGCGCTCGGCAGATGAGCTGCATCGCACCCCAGCAACAGCACCGCATCGAAATTGCGCCAGCGCGTCGCCGCCAGATGGGTGAAACGCACCGGGCTATCTATGCTGCTGTCGCGGAAGGTGGCGATATCCAGTTGCTGCGCCAGCCAGCGCCGCCATTCGGCGAAGTGATAGCGGCCGGCATCGTCCTGCAGTTCCTGCTGCCAGTTCTGCAAAGCGCGCAGCAACTGCTGGCCGGCATCGTCCTGCTGCAAACCAGCGTCTATGCCTAGCACGTTCAGGCTTTGCTGCAAGGCCGCCAGCCATTCCGCCAGCGTCTGCTTCTTGTTCTGCACCAGCAGCGCTGCTGCCTGTCGCAAGCGTGCCAAAGGTTGGTGCAATGAAACTTCGTGTTCGGTGAGCGCAACGAATTTATCCAGTCCGGCGACCACGCCCTGTTTGCGCAGCAGTTGTTCCAGTTGATACACCGCAGCCTTGCGTGCGCCCGCCGTCATGTCGGCGAAGATGAACGGCGACTTGAGCAGGTCGAGCAGGTCGTGATGATAGAAATCGCTTTGCAGCGCGGTGAGCCAACGATCCAACACCGTGCTGACCGACAGCGTGGCGAAGGTCCAGCCGCTTTCGTCTGCCACCAGTATCTCGGCGCGCTCCAGCAGCGCACGCGCACGGCGCGCCACCACCCGGTCCTGCGCCACGATGGCGATGGTGCGCTTGCCGTCGCCCAGCCAGCGCCGCACTTGCATGGCGGCGGCATGGGCTTCCTGTTCGAGCGAGGTGGCGGCGAAGAATAGCGGTGCCCGAGCAGGCACATCCATCTCTCTCAAATCAAACACCTTCACCGGCGCGCGCTGCTCATATTCTTCAAGGAAGCGTTGTTCCAGCGCATCCCATTCCGAGGTGCGCAGCACATACAAGGGACGCTCAGCCTGTTGCGCCAGCTTGCCGAGACGCATCTGATAGGCACGCGCAGCATCCAGTTCATCGCCGGCCTGCATGACATGCCACAACTCGAACACCAGCCGCGCTTCCAGTTGCAGCGTGGCGTTCTGCCGCGCCTGCCAGGCTTGCTGCACGGCAGTCGCGAACGTCTCCGCGTCGTCCGGCAAGGCATGCAATGCGTAGGTGAGTTCGTCGAACAGCTTGAGCAGCTCCTGCGTCATGCTCCACAAGTCGGCGTGCTCGAACCATTGCAATTTGCGCAGTTGCTGGTAGAGCAAGGCACTGCGCTGGCTGTCGCTGGCGACGGGTGCGGCGAGCGGCACGCCTTGCGCCCATTCGTTCAGCGTTACCATCTGCGGCAGCAGGAGGGCGGGCACTTGCGCACGGCGCATCAAGGCTTGCGCCAGCGGCTGCGCGGCATGCATGTTGGGCAGGATGATGGTAATGCCGCGCAGGTCGGGCGCGGGATGCGCCGCGAGGATGCGTTGGGCGACGCGTTCGAAAAGCTCGGTTGCTTTGCTCACCGCTTTAACAGATGGAGTTTGTCTTTGACCTTGATCCAGTCATCGGCGTCTGCGGGCGCGTCTTTCTTCGCCGTGATGGGCTTCCATTGTTTCGCCAGCTCGGCATTCAAGGCGATGAACGGCTGCTGGTCTTGCGGCAAGTCGTCCGCCGCATAGATCGCCCCGGCCGGACATTCCGGGACGCACAGCGAACAGTCGATGCACTCCTCGGGATCGATGACGAGGAAGTTCTCGCCCTCGCGGAAACAGTCAACCGGGCACACTTCGACGCAGTCGGTGTATTTGCAGCGGATGCAGTTGTCGGCGACGACGTAGGCCATGCCGCATTCTAACTGTTTTTGCGCGAAAGCCCCCGGAGCCAGTGCTGGTAGAGGCGTTCGGCAACGCGCTGCAGGGGCGGCAGTTTTGCGTGCATCTGCGCCTGCATGGTTTTCGCCGTCTGGACGGCAACACGGTTGCGCGCAGACTCGATTTCCTGCGCGCCTGATTCGCACCAGTCGCGCACCATCTGCCCGGTCATTTCGACGTGGCATTGCAGCGCCAGATGTTTGCCCATGGCCCAAGCCTGATGGGTGCAGTGCGCGCTGGCGAGCAGATGCGCCGCGCCGCGCGGCAAGGAGAAGGTCTCACCGTGCCAGTGAAAAGCCTCGAAGCGGAAGATGTCGCCGAACCACGCGCGTGCGCCGGCATTGTCGGACACGGTCACCTCGCCCCAGCCGATTTCTTTCACCGGATTCCGCGTGACGGCAGCGCCCAGCGCTTTCGACATCAGTTGTCCGCCCAGACAATGCCCCAACACGGGAATGTCATGCTCTACCGCCGCGCGGATCAGCGCCAGCGTTGGTTCGATCCACGGCAGGTCATCGTTCGCGCTCATCGGCCCGCCCATCAATACGAGCCCGGAAAAATCACGCACATCCGGCGGAACAGGGTCTCCGGCATCCATGGCAACAAGTCGCCAGGGAACGGCATGGCGATCGAGAAACTGCGCGAGGTAACCGGGGCCTTCGAAGGGGACGTGGCGAAAGATGGCAACGGGTTTCATGCGGGATGATTTGTCCTGCCGCCTCAATTCTGCGTCTTGTCACGCTCGATCAGAGCATAGGCAGAATGATTATGGATCGACTCGAAGTTCTCCGACTCGACGATGTAGGATTCGATGCGTTCGTCCGCGTTGAGGGCGGCCGCAATGTCCCGCACCATGTCCTCAACGAACTTGGGATGGTCGTACGCATATTCCGTCACATACTTTTCGTCCGGACGTTTGAGCAGACCGTACAATTCGCTCGATGCCTGGTCTTCCGCGACCCGCACCAGCTCCTCGATCCACACCACGCTGCAGGTGCGCACGGTGAGCGTGACATGCGAACGCTGGTTGTGCGCGCCGCGCTCGGAGATTTCCTTTGAACACGGGCACAGGCTGGTCACCGGGACCAGCACCTTCATGCTGAAGCGATACTTGCCCTCCACGATTTCGCCGATAAAGCTCACATCGTAGTCGAGCAGACTCTGCACCCCGGAAACCGGCGCGGTCTTGTTGACGAAATAAGGGAAAGCCATCTCGATGTAGCCGGATTTCGCTTCCAGCTTTTGCACCATTTCGCGCAGGATGCTTTCGAACGATTCGACCGAAATCTCGCGTCCGTGCTGGTTCAATATCTGCACGAAGCGCGACATGTGCGTGCCCTTGAAATTGTGCGGCAGATGCACGTACATGTTGAACGTGGCGACGGTGTGCTGCACCCCGACGCTCTTGTCCTTGACCTTGACCGGATGGCGGATGCTTTTGATGCCGACCTTGTCGATGGCGAGGTGGCGTGTATCGGCGCTGCTTTGCACGTCAGGGATGGGCGCGATCGAGTTCATGATTCGTCTCTTGAAAAATGAGTGGACGGGAATAATAACCTATTCCCGACGGATTTACTCGGGTTAATCCGTGCGCGTTGCGCCGACGCTGCGCGCAATGCCCGCAGCATCGAGTCCGCATTCCGCCAGCAACTGGGCCGGATCGCCCTGTTCGATGAAGCGGTCGGGCAAGCCCAGTTGCAGCAGCGGAACGGTCATGCCGTGCCGCGCCAGGCATTCCGCCACCGCGCTGCCCGCACCGCCCTGCACGGCGCTCTCTTCCACCGTCACCAGCAGCGTGTGCTCGCGCGCCAATTGCATCACCAGCGCTTCATCCAGCGGCTTGACGAAGCGCATGTTCGCCACGCTCGCATCCAGTTGTTCCGCCGCCGCCAGCGCCGGGGTCAGCATCGAGCCGAAAGCAAGGATGGCAACCGCTTTCCCGCTGCGGCGCAGCTCGCCCCGGCCCAGCGGCAGGGCCTGCATGTCCTGTTGCACCGCCACGCCGGGACCGACCCCGCGCGGGTAGCGCACCGCCGTCGGCGTATCCATGCGGAAAGCGGTGAACAGCATCTGGCGGCATTCGTTCTCGTCGGCGGGAGCCATCACCGTCAGGTTTGGAATGCAGCGCAAAAAACTCAAATCGAAACTGCCAGCATGGGTGGCGCCGTCGGCCCCCACCAGACCGCCGCGGTCGATCGCCAACAGCACCGGCAGGTTCTGGATGGCGATGTCGTGGATGAGCTGGTCGTAGGCACGCTGCAAAAAAGTCGAATAGATCGCCACCACCGGCTTGTAACCCTCGCACGCCAGCCCGGCGGCAAAGGTCAGCGCGTGCTGCTCGGCGATGCCCACATCGAAATAGCGCTGCGGGAACCGCTCGGCAAACTGCGGCATGCCGGAACCTTCGCACATCGCCGGCGTGATCCCCACCAGCCGGTCGTCCGCCGCCGCCATGTCGCACAGCCAGTCGCCGAACACCTGGGTGTAACTCTGGTGCGGCGCCGGCTTGGGCACGATGCCGCTGGTGCGGTCGAACTTGCCCACGCCGTGATAGAGCAGGCAATCGGCTTCCGCCTTGTCGTACCCCTTGCCTTTCCGGGTGACGATGTGCAGGAACTGCGGGCCCTCCAGCTTGCGGATATTGCCCAGCGTATCGAGCAGTACATCGATGTCGTGGCCGTCGATGGGGCCGATATAGTTGAAGCCGAATTCCTCGAACAGCGTCCCCGGCGTCATCATGCCCTTGAGGTGTTCCTCGGTCCGCTTGGCAAATTCCAGCATGGGCGGCAGGCCCTTCAGGACCTTCTCGCTGCCGCGCCGCATCGCGGCATAGAAACGCCCCGACATCAGCCTGGCAAAATAATTATTGAGCGCGCCGACCGGGCGCGAGATGGACATGTCGTTGTCGTTGAGAATGACCAGCAGGTTCGCATCCATCGCGCCCGCGTTGTTCAGCGCCTCGAACGCCATGCCGCCGCTCATCGCGCCGTCGCCGATGATGGCCACCGCACGCTCGTCGGAGCCGCGCAATTTTGCGGCGGCAGCCATCCCCAGCGCCGCGGAAATGGACGTGCTGGAATGCCCGGTGCCAAAGGTGTCGTAAGGGCTCTCCTCGCGCTTGGGAAAACCCGCGATGCCGCCCTTCATGCGCAAGGCGCCCATCGCCGCGCGCCTGCCGGTCAGGATTTTGTGCGTGTAGGTTTGATGGCCGACATCCCAAACCAGCTTGTCGGTCGGGGTGTCGTAAACGTAATGCAGCGCGATGCTCAACTCCACCGTGCCCAGATTGGAAGACAAGTGGCCGCCGGTCTTGCTCACCGACTCGATCAGGAATTCGCGCAATTCCGCCGCGAGTTGCGGCAACTGCGCACGATCCAGCTTGCGCAGGTCGTCCGGCATGTTGAGTGTGTCGAGCAAGGGGGTCATCAGAACTTCCTCAATACGATGAAATCGGCCAATTCGCGCAAGCGGCGCGCCGCATCGCCGAACTCGTCCAGACACTGCAACGCCTCGCCATGCAGGCGTTGTGCCATTTCCTTTGCGCCCGCCAGCCCCAGCAGGCTGACGTAAGTAGGCTTGGCATGGTCGGCATCCTTGCCCGCCGTCTTGCCCAAGGTCGCGGTATCCGCCTCGCAGTCCAGCACATCGTCCACCACCTGGAAGGCAAGGCCGATCAGCTTGCCAAAATGGTCCAGCCGTTCGAGTTGCGCGTCGCTCAACCGGTCACCGCAATAGGCGCCGAGCAGGATCGCGGCGCGGATCAGGGCGCCCGTCTTGTGGATGTGCATCTGCTCCAGTTCGGGCAAGGTCAGCTGTTGGCCGACACCGGCGAGATCGAGGGCCTGACCGCCCGCCATGCCGCGCGAGCCGGACGCCAGCGCGAGCAGTTTCACCATCTGCAACTGCCGTTTCGCGTCGTCGTGCAACGCGCGCTCCGCCAACAATTGAAAAGCCAGACTCTGCAGCGCGTCGCCCACCAGCAGAGCGGTGGCTTCGTCGTATTCGACATGGCAGGTCGCCTTGCCCCGGCGCAACACATCGTCATCCATGCACGGCATGTCGTCGTGCACCAGCGAATAGGCATGGATCAGCTCCGCCGCGGCGGCGGCGACCTCGACGCGCGCCACTGCGGCGCCCGCCAGTTCGCCGGCCGCATACGCCAGCAACGGGCGCACCCGCTTGCCGCCTTCCAGTACGCTGTAGCGCATGGCCTGATGCAGACGCTGTGGCGCAATCCCGGGCGGCGGCAGCAGCCGCTGCAGCACGCTTTCAAAGGAAGTCTGGCGGGTCGCAACCCAGGTTGCGAAATCGGTCATCATCAACCGTTCGCGTCGTCCGTGGCGGAAAAAACCTGGAGCGCCCCGGCTTCGAGCACGCGCACCTGCTGTTGCACGTCATCCAGACGGGTGCGGCAGAACGCCGACAGTTCGGCGCCGCGCTTGTAGGCGGCGAGCGACTCGTCCAGATTGAGCTTGCCCGACTCCAGCTCGGCCACCAGCTGCTCCAGCTCGGCCATCGCCTTCTCGAAACTCATCGTCTTGTTTGCTTTGCCGGACATCGGTAACCGCCTTGTTGGGAGAGGCGTGCATTTTACCCAAGCGCAACCGGCAGGGCCAATTTTTGTTGCCCGCCCCGGCGATTTCAGGGACAATCGCCGGCCTGCTTTACAGCCCGTATTGACCGAGGAAACGTGGGCATGTCCGAAATCGCAAAATCCAAACAATTCAATCCCGTCTCGGCCCAGCCTCCGTTGCGCTGGTATTTCGACCCCGAGGTGCTGGCGGTCGAACAGCGCGTGCTGTTCGACGCCGGTCCGCACTATGTGGGGCACGAGCTGATGACCCCGGCTGTCGGCGACTATCATGTGCTGGAATGGATGGACAGCGCCAGAATGCTGGTGCGCAACGAGGACGGGGTGGCGCTGCTGTCAAACATCTGCCGCCATCGCCAAGCCACCCTGTTGCAGGGACGGGGCAATGCCAAACACATCGTGTGTCCGATCCATCGCTGGACCTACAAGACCGACGGCGAACTGATCGGCGCCCCGCACTTCCCCGCCAACCCCTGCCTGCACCTGAACAAGTCGCCCCTGCAAAACTGGCACGGCCTGCTGTTTGCCGGACAGCGCGACATCGCGCGCGACCTGGCGAACGTGCCCGCCTTCAGCGAAATCGATTTTTCCGGCTACATGCTGGACCGGGTGGAGATCGAGGAATACAACTTCAACTGGAAGACCTTCATCGAGGTGTATCAGGAGGACTATCACGTCGCGCCCTTTCACCCCGGCCTTGGCCAGTTCGTGGATTGCGACGATCTGCAGTGGGACTTTGGCGACCACTACAGCGTGCAAACGGTTGGCATAAACCACGCCCTGAAAAAATCGGGCAGCCCGGTCTATGCGCAATGGGCGGAACAGGTGCTGCGCTACAACCAGGGAAAACTGCCGCGCCATGGCGCGATCTGGCTCACCTACTATCCCAACATCATGGTCGAATGGTATCCGCACACGCTGGTGGTCAGCACTATCCTGCCGCGCGGGACAGACGCCTGCACCAATATCGTCGAATTCTATTATCCGGAAGACATCGTGCTGTTCGAGCGCGACTACGTCGAAGCCGAGAAGAAGGCCTACCAGGAAACCGCCCGGGAGGACGACATCATCTGCCTGCGCATGCAGCAGGGGCGGCGCGCGCTGTACAAACAGGGGATCGAGGAAGTCGGCCCCTATCAGTCTCCGACCGAGGATGGCATGCTGCATTTCCACGAATATCTGCGGAGCAATCTCGAACCGCACCTGAAATAACACCGCATGGGTTCTCTCTGGATGCTGGTGGCCGGCCTGCTCTTCGCCTGCATGAGCGCACTGGTGAAATACAGCGCCCCCGATTTTTCCAGCGATGAGCTGGTGTTCTATCGCTCCTTCTTCGGCTTGCTCATCGTATCTCTCATGCTGCGCCAGCAGCGCGTTCAACTGCGCACGGCACACTGGCGCGAACACCTGTGGCGCGGGCTGTCGGGCACCCTCGCCATGATGCTGTTCTTCTATTGCATCGCCGTGCTGCCGCTGGCGACGGCGATCACCCTCAACTACACCTCGTCGCTGTTCCTTTCCGCCCTGACCGTGTGGGTGCTGAAAGAGAAATTTCATGCGCCGTTGAGCACATCCCTCGTCATCGGCTTCGCCGGCATCGTCCTGCTGCTGCACCCCACGCTGGAGCAGGAACAGTTTGTGCCCGGTCTGCTCGGTCTCGTCTCCGGCATGCTGGCCGGCGTCGCCCTGCTCAACGTGCGCCAGCTGGGTTTGCTGGGCGAATCCGGCATGCGCGTGGTGTTCTATTTCAACCTCATCGCCACCCTCGCCAGCGGCGCCTGGATGCTGCAATACCCGCTGCACCCGGTGGGTTTCGATTCCCTGCCCGTGCTGGCCGCCATCGGCGCCTGCGCCACGTTCGCCCAGCTTGCCATGACGCGCGCCTATCGCACCGGACAGACCCTGGTCGTCGGCAGTCTCGCCTATAGCACCATCGTGTTTTCCGCCCTGTTCGGCCTGCTGTTCTGGCACGAACTGTTGAGCCCGGGCGCCTGGTTCGGCATCGCCCTCATCATCGCCAGCGGCATGTTAAGCTTGCGCCTGTCTCCCCACCTCACCGAGCTGAAAAAATGATCACCATCGAAGACAAGAACAACCTCGTCAATATCGCCGTCATGGGCGAATTCACCCTTGCCGACTTCCAACAGTTCGAAGAACACGCGCTGTACAAACTCAAGGGCGGCGACAAAACCAACCTCATCTTCGACCTGCGCGGCATGCTCGACTACACCCCCGATGTAGCCTGGGAAGAAATCAAATTCTTCAGCCGCGAGCACAGGCACAATTTCGACCGGATCGCGGTCGTCACCGATGACCAGTGGCTAACCTGGCAGGCATGGCTGTCGCGCCTGTTCGTGGACGCTGATATCAGGGTGTTCAGCGAGTACGACAAAGCTCTGGAATGGGTGCGCACCTGAAAAACCGGCATGCGAGCAGGATCAATCTGGAAATTTAATCTTGCTGCCCCTCATCAAAATTAACGACGATACCCAACAAATGGAGGAAGTACATGGCAAATATCAGGATGGCAGCCTTGCTTGTGTCGATGACGGTCAGCCTTAACTCGAACGCCGCGGATGCGCCCAGAATCGAAATCCCCGCCACGGTACAAACCGAAATGAAAGCGCTGGCATGCGATGCCTGCCACGGCTTGAACCGGACCAAATTCGGGCCTTCCTGGCAGGACATTTCCGACCGTTATCGCAACGATGCCACCTACACCTACAAGGGATTCGACATCAACAGCACGGGCGAAACGCTGCCCCTGGTGCAGGGGTTGGTGAAAAAGGTCTCGAAAGGCGGCAAGGGCGAGTGGAATGAATACATTCCCATGGCGCCCGGCGATCCCCACGGCACGCATGCGCGCGAGATCACCCACATCGTCAACTTCATCCTTTCCATCCCCCCCAAGAGATAGCGCCGGGCACATGCAGCTCCCAAAAGAAAACCCGCTGTTGCGGGTTTTCTTTTTTTCGGCACAGGGCCGGCGCATCTCTTCATCTTTGTTCCTTGCGCCCCACAGCCCATCGCCCCGCACCAACCCGCGCGGCCGCAGCGCGCCGTCAACGGGATAATTTGAATGCCTTGGGCAGTTGCGGCCACTCGACGGCATCAAGCATGTTTTTCACGAACAAGCCCAGCTCGGTATCGCCTTCCACACAAAGTTCGCGCTTGAAGAACAGCGTGTCCGGGTCTTCCTGCCGCGCAAGAAGCTGCATGAAAGCCGACAGGCTGGCACGGAAGGACAGGTCGGGCGTTGGCACCGCAGAAAACAGCGGGCGGAACAGCCCGGCACGATAGGTGAACTGCGCCTTGCCCCCGGTGTCGCGCAC
This sequence comes from Ferrigenium sp. UT5, assembly GCF_045866295.1. NCBI lineage: Bacteria > Pseudomonadati > Pseudomonadota > Betaproteobacteria > Nitrosomonadales > Gallionellaceae > Ferrigenium > Ferrigenium sp. UT5. Next base: position 97,944 of record NZ_BAAFRY010000005.1, on the reverse strand, counting down.
TTCGACCAAGAAACTCCGTCCTTCCAGCACGGACAGGCTTTCTACGGGCAACAGTTTCATCTTCACCGCCGCGTTCAATCCGGCAACCAGTGCCAGCGTATGCGGCCATTGCGGCAATTTGCCGCCGACGCGCGCGACGAGGGCGGGCAGCCGGAACGTCGGAATGCTGATCGTGTTGTTCATTCAAGCTCCCTGCCATTTGCAAATTTGAGGTGATGCTGCGCGATTCCGGCATCGCCGAACCAGTACCCGTCAACCATCCCCGCGTCGCTCCATTCGGTCGAATCGACCTCGGGCATCTCGCCGCGCCGGGCCGCATCGAAGGCTGCGACGATCTGTGCGGTATGCTCCGGCTGCGGACTGATGCGGATGATATCGATGCCCATCTTGAGCATGTCCGGCACTTCCTGCAGCAGATTATAATGCTGCGCCGACAGGGTCTGAATTCCGTTGATGGCGAGGAAGGGTTGGCCCTCGCGCGTATTCAGCGTCATGCCGGCGGGGTGCTCCAGACATTTGAACTGGCAATCATCCTTGTTCAGTCCGTAGTGGCGGGCCGTGAAGCAGCGCGCCGAGAATGCCAGCGGCAATTTGCCAAAGACAAAAACCTCCGTTTCGATTCCGGCCGGGCGGTTACCGTGCAACATCTCCACCAATTTGCGGTCGGCCTCCAGCGGCGGCACCCAGCGCTGCATGCCATAGCGCGCATAGGTCGCCAGCGTGGTCTGGTTATAGATATTCAGGTGCGGGCCCGCCACAAAGGGACGTCCGGCGGCGATGTTCACCGCCCCGAGATCATTGGCTTCCACCCTGCACCCGGCTTCATCCATCAGACGGCGCAGCATTTTCAGATCGCTTTCCGATTCGAGCAAAGCCTGCGCGGAAATCACCACTTCCTTGCCTGCATCACCCAACTCGCGCGCCAGCGCGATCCAGTCGGCCACGCGCATCAGTTGGCGGCGCGAGCAGACCACTTCGCCAAGGTAGATGATGTCGATGGCCGGGTCCTGCGCCATTTCGGCGTAGTACTCCAGCACGCTCTGCTTCGGCCAAAAAAACAGCAGCGGACCCAAAGCCAGTTTCATGCGTTCATCTCCATGGCCGGTTGTAAGCGCCTAGTGTCGCCTGACTGCCTTCCGCCACTTTGGACAAGGCGGATTGCCAGGCCGGGCTGATCCGGTACTGTTCCCCGTCGCGGGCCAATGCATCCAGCGCGGAACGCATATTTTTGGTGACCTGCGCGACATAGGCCGGACTGCGCTGACGGCCTTCGACCTTGATCGCGGCGACGCCGATGCGGGCAATCTCCGGCAATATCTCCAGCACGTTAAGGCTGGTGGGTTCCTCCAGCGCGTAATACGTCTCGCGGTTGACCTCAAAGCGGCCTTTGCACAACGTCGGATAACCGGCCGCCTCATTGTCATCGAAGCGGTCGATCAGAATCCCGTTCAGGCGGGTCGTCATCTGTCCCGGCGACTTTTCCCACTTGACGTATTTGGCCGGCGAACAGGCGCCGACCGTATTCGGCGATTCGCCAGTGGCATAAGATGACAGCCAGCAGCGCCCCTCGTTCATCACGCACAGGCTGCCGAAGCCGAACACCTCGATCTCGACCGTCGTATTCCTGATCACATTTTCAACCTGCGCCAGCGTCAGCACCCGCGGCAGCACCGCGCGCCGCACGCCGAATTCGCGCTGGGCAAAATTCACCGCCTCGTAACTGGTGGCCGACCCCTGCACGGAAAGATGCAGGCGCAAATCCGGATGCCGCCGGGCGGCATAGTCGAGCAGCCCGACATCGGCGAGGATCGCGGCATCCACCCCGAGATCGGCCGCACCGTCCACCGCGCGCTGCCAATCGGCCTCTCGCCCTGGTTGGGCAAAGGTGTTGATCGCCAGCAATACATGGCGCCCGCGCGACTGCGCATAGCGCATCCCCTCGCGCATCGCCTTGTCATCAAAATTAAGGCCCGCAAAGTTGCGCGCATTCGTATCGTTCTTGTAACCGAGATAGACGGCATCCGCACCATTGTCCACCGCCGCCTTCAAGGCAGGCAGGCTACCGGCGGGGCAGATCAGTTGCGGAATCTTTTCTGGAGACATCAACCCCCCTCTGCGGGAATGCGGCATCGCAGGATACCTGCCGGGTGGCACGTATTATGTTCCTGCGCGCGCGGCCGTCGCGGTTCGAGAGCATAAGCCCAAAATACCGGAGGAAAAATTGACATGGGTCAAATCACAAACAAAAAAACCCGCATCGCTGCGGGTTTTATTTTGCACTGCAGGACTTCACCGAATCACTTCAGCTTGGTTTCCTTGTATGCGACGTGTTTGCGTACCACCGGGTCGAACTTCATGAATTCAAGCTTTTCCGGAGTGGTGCGCTTGTTCTTGTTGGTGGTATAGAAATGCCCCGTACCGGCGGAGGATTCCAGCTTGATCTTTTCGCGTGCGCCTTTTGCCACAGTCGTTCTCCTTTATACCTTCTCGCCGCGGGCGCGCATTTCGAACAGCACGGCTTCGATGCCGTTCTTGTCGATGGTGCGCAGCGCGGCATTGGTCAGGCGCAAAGACACCCAACGATTTTCCGATTCAACCCACAGACGGCGGCGTTGCAGATTCGGCAAGAAACGACGCTTGGTTTTGTTGTTCGCGTGGGAAACGTTGTTGCCCACCATCGGGGCTTTTCCCGTTACTTGACAGACGCGTGCCATGACTAACTCCAGACCAGTTGCAAAAATGAGGCGCGGATTCTACCCAAAGCGGGAAGAACACACAACCGAAAGTTTTCAGCCGTTTTTCCGGTACAGCGCGGACTGGGCATGTGCCTGCAATCCCTCGCCGAATGCGAGCGTTGAAGCAATGTCGCCCAGGGTCTGTGCTCCGGCAGCCGAAACCTGGATCAGACTGCTGCGTTTCTGGAAGTCATAGACGCCCAGCGGCGAGGAAAAACGCGCCGTGCCCGAGGTCGGCAGCACGTGGTTAGGCCCGGCACAGTAATCACCCAGAGCTTCAGAGGTGTAACGCCCCATGAAGATCGCACCGGCGTGCTTGAGCCGGGGCAGCCAGTCCTGGGGGTCGGCCACGGAAAGTTCCAGATGCTCCGGCGCGATGCGGTTGGCGATGCGGCAGGCTTCGTCCAGATCGGCGACCTGAATCAGCGCACCGCGATTCTCCAGCGCGGTCTTGATGATGTCCTTGCGCGGCATCTGTTCCAGCAGCTTGTCGGCGCAGGCCGCCACTGCTTCGATGAAGGCCGCATCCGGCGACAACAGGATGGCCTGCGCCAGCTCGTCGTGTTCGGCTTGCGAAAACAAGTCCATCGCCACCCAGTCCGGATCGGTGTAACCGTCGCAAATCACCAGGATCTCGGAAGGGCCGGCGATCATGTCGATGCCGCAGACGCCGAACACGCGGCGCTTGGCCGCAGCCACATAGGCATTGCCGGGGCCGACAATCTTGTCCACCTTGGGCACGGTCGCCGTGCCGTAGGCCAGCGCCGCCACCGCCTGTGCGCCGCCGATGGTGAACACGCGATCCACCCCGGACAGGTGTGCTGCCGCCAGCACCAGCTGATTCTTGATGCCGTCCGGTGTCGGCACGACCATGATGAGCTCGGACACACCGGCCACTTTGGCGGGCAAGGCGTTCATCAGCACGGAAGAAGGATAGGCCGCCTTGCCGCCCGGCACGTACAGGCCGACGCGATCCAGCGGCGTGACTTGCTGACCCAGCAACGTACCGTCCTCGTCTGCATAGCTCCAGGAAGCTTGTATCTGCTTCTGGTGATAGGAGGTGACGCGTCGTGCAGCCCGCTCCAGCGCACTTTTCTGATCTGCGGGCAAGCCATCGAATGCCGCTTGCAGTTCAGACTTGGGCAATTCCATCGCAGCCGCATCCGCCAACGTCAGTCGATCGAATTTGCGCGTGTATTCCAGCACGGCCGCATCGCCGCGTTTCTTCACATCGGCCAGGATGGCGGCAACCGTGACTTCCAGTTTTTCGTCGGCCGTCTCTTCAAAAGCCAACAGCCTGGTGAGCGCAGCATCGAAATCAGCTTGTTGGGTAGAAAGTCTTGTGATGTTCATGTTTCGTTATCCCGTGCATCATTCCCGTGGAAAGGAACCCTAATTTTTGATTGCGCCGGCAAAAGCGTCCAGCATCGGCTGGAGGGTTGCGCGCTTCAGTTTCAATGCCGCCTGGTTCACCACCAGCCGCGAAGAAATCTGCGCGATCTCTTCCACCGCCACCAGATTGTTGGCTTTCAGGGTGGCGCCGCTGCTGACCAGATCGACAATGGCGTCGGACAGGCCGACCAGCGGCGCCAGTTCCATCGAGCCGTACAGCTTGATCAGATCGACATGCACGCCTTTGGCAGCGAAGTGTTCGCGCGCGGTCTTCACATATTTGGTTGCGACCCGCAGACGCGCGCCCTGGCGTACCGCCGTTGCGTAATCAAACCCGTTCGGCACCGCGACCATCATGCGGCACCGGGCGATATTCAGGTCGAGCGGCTGGTACAAGTCATCGCCACCGTGTTCGTTGAGCACATCCTTGCCCGCCACGCCCAGATCGGCCGCACCGTATTGCACATAGGTCGGCACGTCGGAGGCGCGCACGATGATCAGCCGCACATCGGCACGGTTGGTCGGCAGGATGAGTTTGCGCGAAGTCTCCGGGTCTTCCAGCGGCGTGATACCCGCCGACTTGAGCAGTGGCAGGGTTTCTTCGAAGATGCGGCCCTTGGAGAGGGCGATAGTGATGCCGGTCATGATTGAGTTGAACGTCTAAAAGGACGCGCATTCTAGCGCCAAACACAGTTCAGGTCGAAATCGGGGCGCAACTTACTTCTACTCCCCCAGCGTCATCCAGTGCAGCCCGGCTTGATTGGCGCGCAAGACGCGTGCCGTACCGCTATCCCAGTCGCCCAGCACCCAGCGTTCGCAGGTGCGGCCATCCAGAGGGTGCAGATGTTTGGCCGGGCGGTGGGTGTGGCCATGAATCAGGCGCGGGTAGTGATACGCGCGCAACAATGCCTGCACCGCCTGTTCGTTCACGTCCATGATCTCCATCGCCTTGCGGCGTTTCGAATGCTCGCTCTGCTCGCGCATGCGCTCGATCTGCGCTTTGCGCTCGGCCAATGGCAGCCGCAAAAATTCGTCGCGCCATGCGCCGCCTCGCACCATGGTGCGGAATTGCTGGTAGGCGACATCGTCGGTGCACAGCGCGTCCCCGTGCATCAGCAAGGTGCGCGTGCCATACAGGTCGAGCAAAACCGGATCGGGCAGCAGTTCCGCCCGGCAGGCCGCCGCAAGCTGCTCGCCCATCAGCAAGTCGCGGTTGCCGTGCATGATGCAGAGGCGCGTGCCGCGCGCGGTCAACTGCTGCAGGTCTTCGCTGACAGCGGCATGGAACGGATCGGCCAGATCATCGTCACCGGCCCAGTACTCGAACAGGTCACCCAGAATGTAGAGCGCCTCCGCGCGCGGGGCGATGTCGCGCACGAAGTGGCGGAACAGTGCCGCGCTGGACGACTGTTCCGAGCTCAGGTGCAGATCGGAAATGAAGAGGGAATGGGACATCCATGTAAAACGGCGCCGCAGCGCCGTCTTGGTTATTGCACGACTTCGGCTTTGGTGATGATGACATCCTCTTTGGGGACATCCTGATGGAAGCCGCTGTTGCCGGTCTTCACCTTGCCGATGGCATCGACCACTTCCTTGCCCTCGACCACTTTGCCGAACACGCAATAGCCCCAGCCGTCCTGTCCCGGATAGTCGAGGAAGCTGTTGTTCTTCACGTTGATAAAGAACTGTGCGGTGGCGGAATGCGGATCACCGGTACGCGCCATGGCGATGGTATAGGTGTCATTCTTGAGGCCGTTGGCGGCCTCGTTCTTGATTGGCGCGTTGGTCTTTTTCTGCTTCATGCCCGGCTCGAAGCCGCCGCCCTGGATCATGAAATTCGGGATCACGCGGTGGAACACGGTGTTGCTGTAAAACCCGGCGTTCACATAGTCCAGAAAGTTCTGGACGGTGAGCGGCGCTTTCTCGGCGTCGAGTTGCAGGACGATGGTGCCGTGGTTGGTTTCGAGTTTGACCATTTTCATTTTTCCTTGGGTTGAAGAAGCGGCGTGCGCGGGCAGGATGCACAGTCCGGCCAGCAAGATCGATAGAACGATAGGTAAAAATTTTCTCATGATGCGGAGCCCTCATAGATGATCTGCCAGCGGCCATCACGTTTTTGCCAGTACTGGCGCTTGTGCATGCGATTGGCCAAATTGTTGCTCGTATAGTCCTGGTCGAAGTTGACCACGACCAGCCCCGGCTGGGTCGGATACGGGAAGAGGCTCAAGTTATCGACCCGCACCTTGATCCAGGTCTTGCCGGCATTGACCTGCTGTTTCTGTTGCGCGAACGCACTGCGCCCCAGTTTGCCGGTGGAAAAATCCGGCGCGTAGTGCGCCAGATACGCCGCGGTGTCGCGACTTTCCCAGGCCGTGCGCCATTGCTCGATGGCGTCCCGCAGTGCCTCGCGCTCGCCGCGGTCGGCATCGTCCAGCCAGTCCATCCGGTTGGTGATGATGACCGGAGTCGCCCCGACCTTGATGTCGCGGCCGAGACGGAGCAAATCCTCGTTCGCCAGCACCACACAGCCATTGCTGGCTCTGGGGGCGCGGCTATAGGTGTTGCTGGGCGTGCCATGCAGCCAGATGCCGTGGCCGCTGCGCCCATGCCGCTGATCCCACTCGTTGGGATAACTGATCGGGTAGGCGCCGGCGCCGTACAAATCGGCCAGCTTTTGCTGCGGAATAAACCCGTTGACGAAATACACGCCGAGCGGCGTTTTCTGGTCACCCTCGACGAACTTGTCCGCACCCTTCTTGCCCATGCTGATGTAGAAATCGGCCACGTAACGCGGTTCGCCGTTGACGTTCTCGTACAGATAGAGCGTGGACTTGCTGGTGTCCACCACCACTGCATAGCGCTGTTGCGCATTCAGTTGCCACAGGTAACGCGGCACGGCAACGGGTTGCTGCTGCTGCGCGCGCTGCAAGCGCACCTGCGCTTCTTCGCGCAGGTCCTGCAGCAATTCATGCGGCGCATCGGGTGCGTTGCCGAAATCGCGCAGCGGTTGTGCCCGTGCCAGCAACAAGTCGCCCCTGACTAGTTGCGCCAGCTTGAAGTCGGGATTGCGTTTAAGCAGGGAATCGACTTCGTTCAAGGCGACATCAAGACGATTCTCCCCGACCGCCTGCAAACTCCGCGCCAGCGTCTGCTCCAGATTGTGCGAATCCGGCTCGGCCACCGCAGGGGTGGCGAAAGCTGCAAGCCCGATCAGGACAAGTGGCCAGCGCATGATCAATTTCCGGCGCGCTCTTCGGCGATCAGCCAGCGGCCGTCACGCTTGACCCAGACCAGCGTTTTGCGGTCCAGACTCTTGAAATGGCTGGCGCGGTAGCTCTGGCTGAAGGTCGCACGCGCCTGCTGCGCATCGACCAGCGTCACCTTGAGATTGCTTACGCCGACCTGGATCGATTTCGGTTTGGTCAGACGCTCCCTGCGCACCGCCTCCCACGCACCGCGCGTCTGACCGCCGGGTGTCTTGAAGTCGCCCGCGTAGAAGGACAGGTATTGCTTGACGTTCCTGCTCGACCAGGCCTTGGCCCAGTCGTGCGTTGCCTGCGCGATCTCGGCATTCACATCCGCGGCGGCCACGACCGGCACTGGCGCAGCTTCGACTTTGGCCGGAGCGGGCTCGACCTTGACCGGGGCAGGCGTGATGGGTGGAGCCGGCTCCACCTTGACCGGGGCAACCGGTGCCGTCCGCGCCACCGGAGCCTCGGCCACCATGATGGGCTTGCTCGCCACGGCGGCGGGCGCTGTCGGCTGCACCGCAGGAGCAACCGGCTGCACTGCACTGCCCGGAGCAGCATCCGCCAGCACGACACCGGGAGACTTGGCGGCACGCGCGCCCTTGTCGAACAGCTCGCGAATCAGCGCCAGCTTGGTCTGGGTGCCGGCATTGCTCTTGTCCAGTTGCAGCGCGCGGTCGTAGGCCTGGCTCGCCATCTTGGCGTAGATATCGCCGAGGTTTTCATGCGCGGTGGCATAACTGGGATGGGTGCGGATCGCCATTTCCAGCGCGACCTTGGCTTTTTCGTATTGTCCCTGCCCTGCATACAACACGGCCAGATTGTTGTACGGTTCCGGCAGTTCCGGATAATCGTTGGTCAGCGCGGCAAAGATGTCGATCGCCTCCGTCGGCTTGCCTTGCTCGTTGACGATCAGCCCTTTCAGGAAACGCGCCTGCGCATCCTTCGGCTTCGTCACCAGAAAGGCATCGACCTTGCTCAAGGCCTGGTCGAGCTGGCCCTGCTTGAACAATTTATTTGCGTCCTGAATCTCGTCCGCGCCCCCGTTCAGACTGAACGACAGCAGCAGACACGCAACGACGGCAGTTCCGATTTTTTTCAGCATTTCCATTCTGTCTTTATTTTTGATTGATTTTTGGGCGGCAGCATACCGCCGGATGCTGTCGATTCTACCAAAGAAGCGTGACCCATACATAGGCCGTTTCAGCCGGAAGTGCCCGCGAGCGCAGGCCCCGTTTCGGGTAGAATCGCGCATCCCGTTCACTCTTGACCCTTCAATTCAACATGAGCAGCAATACCCCGGCACCCGTTTCAAATTTCATCCGCACGATCATCGACGGCGACCTCGCCTCCGGCAAACACACGAGCATCGCCACCCGCTTCCCGCCCGAGCCGAACGGCTACCTGCACGTCGGGCACGCCAAATCCATCTGCCTCAACTTTGGACTGGCGCAGGACTACCATGGCACCTGCAACCTGCGCTTCGACGACACCAACCCTGAGAAAGAGAGCGAGGAATACGCGCAATCCATCCAGGACGACGTGCGCTGGCTGGGTTTCCAGTGGCACGGCGACGTGCACTGGGCGTCGGATTACTTTGACGCGCTGTACAACTTCGCGGTGGAACTCATCAACAAGGGACTGGCCTATGTGGACGACCTGACACCGGAGCAGATGCGCGAATATCGCGGCACACTGAAAGAGCCGGGCAAGAACAGCCCCAACCGTGACCGTTCCGTGGCCGAGAACCTCGACCTGTTCACGCGCATGAGGAACGGCGAATTCGCCGACGGCGCGAGGGTGCTGCGCGCCAAGATCGACATGAGTTCGCCCAACATCAACCTGCGCGACCCGGTGATCTACCGCATCAAACGTGCCCACCACATCCGCACCGGCGACAAGTGGTGCATCTACCCGATGTACGACTACACCCATTGCATCTCCGACGCGCTGGAAGGCATCACTCATTCCATCTGCACGCTGGAGTTTGAAGACCACCGCCCCTTGTACGACTGGGTGCTGGACCACGTCAGCGTGCCGTGTCATCCGCGCCAGTACGAGTTCTCTCGTCTGGAGTTGCACTACACCATCACCAGCAAGAGGAAGCTGTTGCAACTGGTGAACGAGAAGAAGGTGAGCGGCTGGGACGACCCGCGCATGCCCACCATCAGCGGCATGCGCCGCCGCGGTTACACGCCCGAAGGCATCCGCGAATTCGCCCGGCGCATCGGTGTGTCCAAGGGCGAGAACAGCGTGGACATGGCAATCATGGAAGGCGCGATCCGCGAGGATCTGGAGCTGCGCGCCCCGCGCGTGATGGCGATCATCAATCCGCTCAAGGTCACCATCACCAACGCCGACGGCGCGCTGACGCGCGAAGCGGATTTCCACCCCAACGTGCCGGAGCTTGGCAAGCGCATAGTGGCGTTCGGCAAGGAGTTGTTCATTGAAGCGGACGACTTCGCCGAAGTGCCGCCGCCGGGCTGGAAGCGCCTCACGCTGGGCGGCGAGATCCGCCTGCGCCACAGCTACGTGATGCGCTGCGACGAGGTCGTAAAGGATGCGACCGGGCACGTGGTCGAACTGAAGTGCAGCATCGACCACAACACCCTGGGCAAGAACCCGGAAGGCCGCAAGGTGAAGGGCGTGATCCATTTCCTGTCGCGCGAGCACGCGCTGCCCGCCGAGATTCGCCTGTACGACCGACTGTTCAACGTGGCAGAGCCAGATAGCAAAAAGGACGTGGATTTCCTCACGCATCTGAATCCGGATTCGCTCAAAGTCGTACAAGGCTGGGTGGAAGCGAGTGCGAAAGATGCCGCGCCGGAGACGCGCTACCAGTTTGAGCGCCTCGGCTACTTCGTCACTGATCGCCGCGAGCATCAACCGGGTGGTAAGCTGGTGTTCAACCGCACGGTGACGCTGCGGGATTCGTGGGCAAAAGAGCAGGGTTGACCGTCATACCGGCGCAGGCCGGTATCCAGTCAGTCGAACAGCCCGCGCGAAGCGCGGACAAAGCCAACGGCATTTTGATAAACGCACTGGATACCGGTCTGCACCGGTATGACGAAAATCAAGGGAGCTACGGTGAGCAAACTGCCCTGCGTTTATCTACTCGCCAGCAAACGCAACGGCACGCTGTACATTGGAGTCACTTCCGATCTGGTTAAGCGGATATGGGAACACAAGAATCACGTGGTCGATGGTTTCACCAAACAGTATGGGGTGGATCGACTCGTCTGGTATGAAGTGCATGAAACCATGGAGTCAGCCATTCAGCGCGAGAAGGCCCTTAAGGAATGGCAGCGTGCATGGAAGCTGAAGTTGGTCGAAGAGAACAATCCCGACTGGAAGGATTTGTACGACTCGATATGTTAGGCCGTCATACCGGCAGCGAGTCGTCATACCGGCGAAGGCCGGTATCCAGTTAGAAAATGACTCTCCGCAACGCGGAGACAATACCAACTGCATATTGAATAACCCCGCTGGATTCCGGCCTGCGCCGGAATGACGGCTCAGGAAAAGAAATGCTGAAAATCTACAACACCCTCGCCCGCGACAAGCAGGAATTCAAACCCATCGAGGCCAACAAGGTACGCATGTATGTGTGCGGCATGACCGTGTACGACTATTGCCACCTCGGCCACGCGCGTGTGATGGTGGTGTTCGACATGGTCTATCGCTGGCTCAAGGCCAGTGGTTACGATGTTACCTACGTGCGCAACATCACCGACATCGACGACAAGATCATCAAGCGCGCGGCGGAGAACAAGGAATCCATCCACACGCTCACACAGCGCTTCATCGATGCCATGCACGAGGATGCCGATGCACTGGGCGTGCAACGTCCGGATCACGAACCGCGCGCCACGCAGTACATCCCGCAGATGCTGCAGATGGTCGAGAAACTGGAACAGAACGGCCTGGCTTACCAAGCGGCAGACGGCGACGTGAACTACGCCGTTCGTAAATTCGATGGCTACGGCAAACTCTCCGGCAAGTCGCTGGAAGACCTGCGCGCCGGCGAGCGCGTGGAAGTAGCTTCGGACAAGAACGACCCGCTCGACTTCGTGCTGTGGAAGCATGCCAAAGAAGGCGAGGCAGACGAAGTGAAATGGGATTCCAAGTGGGGCAAAGGCCGGCCCGGCTGGCATCTTGAATGTTCCGCGATGGGTTCTGACTTGCTCGGCAATCATTTCGATATTCACGGTGGCGGTGCCGACCTGCAGTTCCCGCACCACGAGAACGAGATCGCGCAGAGCGAAGGCGCGCATGGCTGCCAGTACGTGAACTACTGGATGCACAACGGTTTCGTGCGCGTGGACAACGAGAAGATGTCCAAGAGCCTGGGCAACTTCTTCACCATCCGCGAAGTGCTGAAGAAGTACGACGCCGAAGTCGTGCGCTTCTTCATCCTGCGCGCGCACTACCGCAGTCCGCTGAACTATTCCGACGCGCATCTGGACGATGCCAAAGGCGCACTGACGCGGCTTTATACGGCGCTGAATGGGGCTGCTGCACTGGTGGGTCGGACTTCAATCCGACAGGAAGTCGTCGGACTGAAGTCCGACCTACAGGGCAATGTGTCGCCAGACTGGAACGAACCTCACGCGCAGCGTTTCAAAGCCGCGCTGGATGACGATTTCAACACGCCGGAAGCCGTCGCCGTATTGTTCGACCTCGCCAACGAAGTGAACCGCAGCCATTCTGCCGAAGCCGCTGCACAGCTCAAGGCGCTGGCTGGCGTAATGGGCCTGCTGCAAAGGGACGCGCAAGAATTCCTGCAAGGAAGCGCGACGATTGGCGGATTGGATGATGCCGCGATCAATGCCCAGATCGAAGCGCGCATCGCCGCCAAGAAGGCCAAGGATTTTGCTACGGCAGACCGCATTCGCAAGGAGCTGCTGGAAGCAGGTATCGTGCTGGAAGATACCGCGCAGGGGACGAGCTGGCGCAGGGCTTAGGGTAACTTTCATGCTGGGCAATCTACCCATCTATCTAGCCAGCGCTACTTGACGATATACGGCATTGACGGATAATGGCAACCATGCTCACGATCATCGAAACCGAGGCATTCGAAAAACTCTGGCCGCTCTATTGGACGGAGAATGAGCACGATGTTTTCATAATGTTCGTCGCAGAAAACCCAAGCGCTGGAGATGTCGTTAGAGGATCAGGCGGCGTGCGCAAGGTTAGGTGGTCGCGATCAGGCTCGGGTAAATCGGGTGGTGTGCGCGTGATCTATTTCAACCGATTGGCCAATGGCGAGATATGGCTACTCATGATCTACGCAAAGAGCAAACTGGATTCAGTTGATGGGAATATATTGAAGGAGTTAAAAGATGAAATCGAAAAAACCATTGAGTGACAAGAAGCTGGAAGCATTCGAGGCGACACGAAACATCGGCACAGAATTGTTGGCATCTGTGCGCCAAATGAAAGACGGAAAAGGGCGTGTGGTTCTTTCTCCAGTAATTTCGGCGAGAAAGAAATCAGGGATGTCGCAAGCCGAATTTGCGGGACTGTTGGGAGTGTCTGTTCGCACGCTTCAAGAATGGGAACAAGGTCGCAGACAACCCAGCGGTGCAGCGAAAACACTGATCGGTATTGCAGAGCGTAGGCCAGAAGTGTTGAAAGAAGCGGCGGTTTAAGCGGTAAAGGACTGAAGAGAGCCCCTTCGGGGGCTTTTTTATTGCGCACAGATAGAAGCGCGAATCAGAGCCAAGAAAGCAAAGAACTTCGCCGAAGCGGACCGTATCCGCAAAACATTATTGGAAGCGGGTGTCGTGCTGGAAGACACTGTTCAGGGGACGAGCTGGCGCAGGGCATAGTTCAGCAGTCGCAATAAACAAAACGCCACCAATAATGCCTCTGCTGGTAGAATCTGGTCGGTCTGACTAGAATTTTGAGGCATTATGAAAACATGGCAATTGCAGGAAGCAAAGGGAAAGTTCAGCGAAGTTGTGAAAAGCGCCCAAAGCAAAGGGCCGCAGAACATTACCGTGCATGGCGAGCCTGTCGCCGTATTGATCTCCCGTCGTGACTATCTGAAGCTCATCAATCCAAAGCCAAGCTTTGTGGAGTTGATGCGATCATCGCCGCTCGTGGGATGTGATCTTGGAATCACACGCGAGCAAACCGCGACCCGCAACATAAAGCTATGAGCTATCTGCTCGATACCAACGTCATTTCTGAACTGGTTCGCCCCAAGCCGGCCAAGTCAGTCCTGGACTGGTTTGAGAACATCCCTTCGGATGCATTGCATATCAGCGTGTTGACCCTGGGTGAAATACGCAAAGGGGTCGAGCAGATGCCGGATGGGGCGCGCCGCGAGAAACTCAGATTGTGGCTCGAACATGATCTGGCAGACTGGTTCGGGGCCAGAGTATTGCCGGTGAATATGCCTGTTGCGGATCGTTGGGGCAGACTGCTTGCATTGATGGGGCGTCCCGTACCCAGCATAGACAGCTTGCTGGCGGCCACAGCGCTTCATTACGAATTGCGCCTCGTTACGCGGAACGAAAAGGATTTTGAATATCCGGGATTGGAAATCGTCAACCCGTGGGGCTGAGTTTGCCGAGGCAGACCGCATTCGCAAAGAATTATTGGAAGCGGGAATCGTGCTGGAAGACACTGCTCAGGGGACAAGTTGGCGCAGGGTTTAGGTTTTATTGCCGTATACTACAAAAAATTAATTTGTATGATAAAGTCTCGCCATGAGACTTTATGCTGAACTCTCCTCAAGCGCACAAAACGCATACGCCGATCTGTTTGATGCAGTGCTGGCATCCAGCGTATCCAATTCCGTTGCCAACTTGAATGGCAGCTTTGGAACCAAGAGCGTACACCAGAAGAAGTATTGGTATTTTCAGTATCGGGACATCAACGGTTCTGTCAGGCAGATATATATCGGGCCGGACAGCGACAAGGTCCGCGCTTTGATCGCGCAACATCAATCGCATGAAATGCTTCCCATACGAAAGCTGGCCGCGGCTGCTGTTGCGCTTGGGTGCAACCCTGTATTGCCCAAGCATTACAGAGTTATCAAGCGGCTTGACGAGTACGGCTTCTTCAAGCGGGGCGGCATATTGGTTGGAACGCATGCCTTTCTGACGATGTGCAACATGCTCGGGATATCACCGGCAGAGCGCATGCAGACTCAGGATGTCGATTTCGCCCATGCGGGGAAAAACATCTCCATCGCACTGCCGGCCAATATCAAGGTTGAAACAAGATCGGCGCTTGAGTCACTGGAAATGGGGCTTATTCCGGTTTCGACCTTTAAGGGGACAGAAGGGGCGCGCTATGTGAATCCTTCCGATCCTGCATTCATGGTGGACTTTCTGACAGCCAAGACATCCGTGAGTGACGAACCGGTCCATATCGAAGGGCTCTCCATTGCGCTGCAACCCTTGAAGTTCATGGAGTTTTCGATGAAAGACACGACGCAAGCCGGGGCGCTGGGGAATGACGGAGCCGTCCTTGTGACGGTCCCCAAGCCGGATCGTTTTGCGATCCACAAGCTCATCGTGTCGGCGGAAAGAAAGATTTCGGAAACCGCGAAAATCAACAAGGATGTCAGACAGGCAAACGTGCTGATCCAGTACTACATGGACTCCAGGCCGGATGAACTTGCCGAGACCTGCAAAGAAGCAAAAGAGAACGGTCCGGGATGGGAGAAAAGATTGCGCAAAGGAATATCAAAACTAAAAAAGATAAACCCGGCGGCATCGGGTTTTCTGCTTGAGACGATGGGTGATTGACTGGCGTAAGTCGCTACTGGACGACACCGCGATCCATGCGCAGATTGAAGCGCGAATCAGAGCCAAGAAAGCAAAGAACTTCGCCGAAGCGGACCGTATCCGCAAGGCCTTGTTGGAAGCGGGGATCGTGCTGGAAGATACCGCGCAGGGGACGAGCTGGCGCAGGGTTTAGGGAAGTTTGCCTGCGCTCACCATCTTGCTGAACAGGATGCTGGATGGTATCCAACCAAGCAAATCGTCATATCCTGGAGTGAATTCGTGACTGACAAAGTTCTTGTCGTTGTCGCTGTTCTCGACTTCGTCACTGTTGCTTGATACAGTCAGTTGAATTCCGTTTGAAATAAAAGCACCGGCACCATTCATGCCATGCGAGACAAATACTGCTGGAACAGCAGCTGCAACTGGTGTGCTGCCAGCTGACAGAATATCGGGTACACCTTTTGAGCAGAGTGCAAAGCTAGATGCAGCAGGTGCGGTTACGGCGGGGGTGCAGTCAGTTGTTCCGGCAGCAATTTCATCTGCGAAGCGTTTTGTAACACGATAGGTAAAGCGTCGATTCCAAGCATCGGTTTCAGATATCCCTAGGGTCGCCCAAGGAAGGACGCCTGTAACTGATGTGGCGGTGCAAGCCACTCTGCTCGCATCGGCACTTGCGACGCCGCCTCCGGCAGTCACACAGGCGCAGGTATTGGCTATTGTGGCTTCAATGCCTGCATCGGCGGTGCCGGTTGCGAGCGAGGATTGGGATGGACAAGGAAGTCTGCCGTTGATCAAGGCAAAGCCGATCAGTGCTTGTTGGATATCTATTAATTTTGATTTGGTTTCACTTATCTTTCGCTGCTCAAGCTGGCTGCTGATCGTTGGTACCAAGCCAGTCAGCAGCAATGCGACGATGGTCAGCACCATGGCCATTTCGACCAAGGTGAATCCGAAAACCCGATTTTCTGGGATAAGGGTGTTAGCAAGTTTCATCGGCAATTCCCTGAACCGCCGTCCAGACAGAGCACCAGATCATTTGTGTTTTGGTGCGCTACATCTGTAGTGCGATAGGTCTTGTATGGTTTGGAAACATCATTTTGGGGAAGTAGATTGTCCACGTCGAGGTAATCGCCGATTACCGATGAATCACGACTTGCGTTCAACATTTTCCCCGATCCGATGATGACAGCACGATAACTTCCCGATCCTGGAGCAGAGTGGCCGCTAACTTCAATGCCCAAACAACTGCTGCCACAACTTAGGGGGCTGCTACTACCGGGCTTATATCCGTCTGCAAGTTGGTAGAAGATCAAATCTTTCCAATGGGTTGTCCAGCGTTCTGATGTGAACAGGGTACAACTGGTCGGCCAACTGCTTGGCATGCCGGTGTCGACGGGAAGATTGCTCGAAAAGGTCGCCGATGCGTTATAAATCTGATTAAGGACATTGTTGATGCTAGAGGTGCTAGGCCATGACCCTGGATTCCAATCCTTGGCTGTGGCTGCAGCGTCCTTCAACTGATCTGCTGCAGATTCAAGCGTATTGTTTATTCCATCGTAATAGTCTTTAACATTGTCTGCGGCACTCTTGGCATTCGCTGCTGGCGTGTCAATCGCAGAAAAATTTTGTAACGTACGATTATTCCTGAAGGTTAATAGAACCGGGATCAAGCTTTCAAAGCTGCGCACCATTGCAAGGTCTGCTGCTCTGGGTTTGGATCTGTTGATGGTGGCGGATAGGCGGCCGAACAGGCTTGGAGCGGAGGTCATGGAAACAGATGTTGCCAGAGGATATTTCCCGCCGGCACTGGCTGCGTAATCATCCAGACATTGTTTGGCTTCTCTGGCGATACGTTTTTCGGCAGCTGTCCATATGTCTTGGCGGGTGATGTAAACAAACTGATCATTTGTGGATAGGGTGATATTGCCATTCGCGTCACGGTGATCATGCGGCATGATGAATTTTGCTTGAGAGATGTCTGCGTTGTTGATGCCGTGCTCGGTGTCATTGTCCAGGTACGCACTGGCCGTGTAATTTCCCCTGCAAATCGGGGTGGTGGTTCCGGCGCGCTCGGCATTTCCAGGGAGCGGCGTGCCGGGCGAAATTATCACCGCAACCACCTCGCCGGCCTCCAGCTCGCCACCATTACTATCAAAAACATGGAGCTGTGCGGGCGTATCCCAATTCATCGTTCCGCCATACTTGGGATTGTTTTTGTAGTTTCCAGAAACCGCATACCACAAACAGTCTTGCTGGCCGTCCAATATGCCGGTCAGGCCCAGTGTCCGCCACGGGAGCCTGCCCATACTGTTCGCCCCTGCTGTGCCGCATGTATTGCTGCTGCCTTCTCCATTGCTGGCATTGATGTCAGGGCATGGCAGATAGCCTGCCGTGTCTCTTGGCTGCAATGGGTCTTCCGGGTGCGTATCACCGTAACTAATGGCAAACCCTATCAATGCTTCTTTGGCGCGAGCCAATGCGTCGGCGCTGGACAGGACGCGCTTGTTGCGGATCGCTGACTCGCTCAATGATGTGATGAACACGGTCGTGATGCCGATCACCAGAATGACCAGCATGACCAGCATGGCACCGCCGTTCTGGCGATGTTGCAAAAGCGGGGAGCGATCACACGCCGGCATGGTCATCCCCTACTGTTCCGCGTCGCGCGGCGGCGCATTCAATTCGATCCGTTGCCCGACCTTGACTTCAACCGGCTGGCGGTTGCCGGGCACGGTGACTTTCACGCTGGCCGGGGCTTTGCCTGTGGCGGCCACGGCCTCCTGCTTTTCGCCGTTGATCCAGAAGATGCGTTTGCCGCCATTTTTCTGGATCATGCCGTTGACGGTGAGGGAGTCCCTTTGCGCGGGGGCATCAGACTTTACAGCGCCCTGTATTTCGAGTTGGGCGCGTTCCTGCGGGGTGAAGAAGAGGCGGCCGAGTTCGGCGGCATTGGTCACTCCAGCGCCGCTGGCGCACAGAATAAAAGCAATAAAGCCTATTTTACTGACTCGATTCCGGCCTGCGCCGGAATGACAAAAGATCATCATGGGGTACTCCCGTTCTTCAGGGTGAACCAGCCGCCGCCGCAGTCGGCCCGCAGCGGGGGAGCACCGGGCGCAGCCGTTTCGTTGCGCGACAGTGTGCAATGATCGAGCAGGAACCATCCCGGCAACTGGTTTCCCAAGGCCGTGAAGAAGCGCAACAGTTGCTCTTCGTGCAGCAGTTCCAGTTCCAGGGTCATCGGACTGAGATTGAGGGCGAAGTTGCCGGCGTTTTGCGGCGGATTGGGCACATAGGGTTTTTGCGCGGCGATGGTGTATTTGAAATCGGGCACCAGCCTCTGTGCGCGCAGCTTGTCCAGCCCCTCGATCCAGTCCAGCCGCTGTTCGCTGCCGATGACTTTCTGCGCGACCAGCGCGTCGTATTCCATCTGATAGGAAGCCATGTTTTCCAGATCGCTTTGGGCGCTGGCGAGCTGATTGCGCGCATCGTTCAGCAGGCGTTGCACTTGCGTCAGCTGCTGCTGCATCTTTTGCTCATATGCAGTACTAAAGTTGAACAATGCAGCGGCTCCGATCATGGCGCACAAGCAGGCCAGCAGACTCCATTTGATTTCATCCAGGTCTTCGCGCGAGAAATTCATGACGGATGCCTCCAGATGATCCTGAGGGTGAACTGCCCCTGCGCGGCTTCACCGCTGGTTTGCCCGCTGATGCTCCCTTTCGAACTGACATCCAGCGGCATTGCGGTGGCGCTCACCGCGTAACCGTGCTGCACCAGCGCGCGCTGGAAGCGATCCAGATAGTCGAGCGCGCTGCGGTGGCCGCTGCCGAACCCGCTGATTACGCCGTCGAACGTGATGACTTGCGCCGGATAAGCGGAAGGCGGGGCATCGGCGGCGCTGGTTTGCCAGGCCAGTTTTCTCACGCTGATGCGCGGAAAATCATCCAGCACGGCGCTCAATTCGAACAGGATATGCGACGGCGGGGGCGAGTACTGGTTGAGGGCACGCGCCAGCAGTACAGCGACTTTCATATCATTCGCCGGCACACGGGTAGTCGAAAATTTTCTCTGGATTGCTTGCGCCTGCGCGCGGACGGTCTCGGTTTGTTGCAGGATAGGCGCGGATACCTGCGCATACTGCTCACCTTTCCAGTAAGCCAGCGCACTCCACACGCCGCCCGTCAGCGCGACGGCCACAGCAAGGATGTTGATGATCCGGCGTAATTGCCACAGCCTATGATAATGCGTGTGTTCGCTGTTGCCGTAGTGCGCGCTCGGCTGATTGCGCGCCAACTGGTCCATCAGCAACGCCGTGCAATCTGAATCGGAAAACTCATGTCTGGATTTGCAACGGTGGGCGAATTCATTCAGATCGAGATAGTGGTAGTTCAGACCCGGTGCATTCTCCAGCCCCAACTGCATCGCTTTTGTATCACCGGAATGGCAGAGGATGTACACATCCAGCGCCTCTCCTTGCGGCGGCAGGGACAGGCTTTTCAGATATTGTTGGGTGCGCGGCGTTTCAGCAATGGCGGTGCTGACGAAATCACCTTCGCCATTGAGGGGGATCAGACGCGAAAAGTGTAGGCGTTTGTTGTGGAAATAGGTCTGACGCAGGCCCGCCCGTTTTTCAAACGTCAGCAACAACACGTGCTCGGCGTCAATTCCCGCCAGCAGCATTGCGCTGATGTTCGGCACGGAATAGATGCCGGCAAGCGGAGCCCGAAGCATATGCAAAATATCCAGCCACGGCGAGATGCGTTGCGGGTTGGTCAGCGCAGAGAACAGGTAATCGTCATCGCGCCGCCCCTCGCTCTGGCGCTGGAGCAAGGTCGCCTGACGGAACGGGGTGCTGCGGTAATACTGCTCGAATTTGCGCTCGATCAGCGCACGGCGGCTGGGCCCGAGCAAATGCGGGATGGACTCCAGATGAAAGTCCTCCTCGATGATATCGACCAGCAACCACAAAGGATTACGATGCCGCCCCAGTGCGGCGGCAAACTGTTCCCTGCCCTCCGCATCGTTGCTGAACTCGCGCATGACCGTCGCGCCACCCCGATGCCAGATATGGATTTGAACAGTCTCTGCAGTTAGGAAAATAAGGGTACGCATCAGAGTTGCACCTTGCCGATGAGATCATAAATGGGCGACAACACCGACAACATCACCCAGCCCAACAGTGCGCCAAGGATCAGGGTCATGGCCGGCTCGATCATCACTTGAACTTTTTTGATCGCTTCCTTCACATCTCTATCATAAAAATAACTGACATTGAGCAGAGCCTGGTCGAGCTGGCCGGTGGCCTCGCCCACCTTCAGCATGCGCACCACCAGCGGCGGGAAGATGCCCGTCTTCTGGAAACTTTGCGTCAGGTTCTTGCCGGCCTCGATTTCGCTCATGACATTTTGCAGACTTTGCGCGATGACCTGATTGTCCACCAGATCGCGCGAGTTGGCGATGCAATCCATGATGGTGATGCCGGAACTGTACATCATGGCAAAGGTATTGGCGAAGCGGGCGAGGATGATCTTGCGCAGGATGGGGCCGGTCGGCCACGCGTGCAGTTTGAAATTGTCCACGTGGTATTGCAGTTTCGGATCGACCTTGAGCGCCAGTTTGTAGCTGCCGAACAGCACGAACGGCGCAAGCAGCAGGACATACCAGTAGGCAACGAAGAAATCCGAAGTCGCCAGCAGAATCCGCGTCTGGATCGGAATCTCCTGCCCCATGCCCTTGATGAATCCGACCAGTTGCGGCACCAGATAGATCATCAGGAAGAACGTGATGGCCAGCACGATGGTGCCGACAAAGGCCGGGTAGATCATCATGCTCTTGGTCTGCGAGGCCATCTCGTCCTGCCATTTGAGCGATTCGGTGAGGTGCCGGAACACATCGACCAGGCGGCCGCTGTCCTCGCCCGCCCGGGTGAGATTCGTGGTGATCTTGTCGAACGCGTTGGGGTGTTCGCTCATGGCCTGCGACAGTTTCCTGCCGCTCTCGATCGACTCCACCATGTTGGCGATGATCTCGCGAAAGGTGGCCTCCTCCATGGTGTCGCGCAGGTCGGCCAGACATTCGAGCAGCGGCACCCCGGCACGGGTCAGTTGCTCCAGATTGAAAAAGAAGGTGATGAGATCGGCGCGCTTGATCCGGGTCGCGCCGAACGAGGAAGCATGGTCCTGCTCCTTGGCGCTGATGAGATCCAGCCCGCCGCGCTTGAGGCGCATCTCCAGGTCGATCAGGTTGGCCGCGTCCTGCAAGCCCCGGGCGCTCTTGCCATCCCCGTCGATTGCCTTGTAGGCGTAGAGGGCCATGGGTTCCCTTCTAGTTGCGGTCGGTCAGGTCAACCACGCGCATCACCTCGGCGACCGACGTGACGCCCTGCAGGATGCGGCGGATGCCGTCCTGTGCCAGCGGACGGAAACCGCCTTCCAGCGCCGCCTGCTTGATGTCGCGCATGCTGGCGCGGCGTGAAATGAGATCGTCCAGCACGGAATCCAGCTTGAGAATTTCCATGATGGCCTGGCGTCCGGCATAGCCCTGGTGGTGGCACACATCGCAGCCGGCCGCACGGTACAGGGTGACTTCCTCGTTGTGGTGCAGGCCGAGCAACTTGCGTTCGGCCGCGTCGGGCTGGTACGCATACTTGCAATGGCGACACAAAACCCGGATCAGTCGTTGCGCCATGACACCGATGATGTTGCCGGCCAGGATGTCGGGCAGGATGCCGATGTCGAGCAGGCGCGGGATGGCGCCGACCGCCGAGTTGGTGTGCAGCGTCGAATAAACCTGGTGGCCGGTCATCGCGGCGCGGAACGCCATCTCCGCCGTCGGGTGATCGCGGATTTCGCCGACCAGGATGATGTCCGGGTCCTGCCGCATCAGGGAGCGGATGCCGCTGGCAAAATCCAGTTTGGCCGCCTCGTTCACCGAACTCTGACGGATCAGCGGGATCGGGTATTCCACCGGGTCTTCCAAGGTCATGATGTTGACCGACTCGGTATTGACGTGATTGAGAATGGAATACAGCGTGGTCGTCTTGCCGCTGCCGGTCGGGCCGGTCACCAGCACGATGCCTTCCGGCTTGGCGATGATGGACAGCAGCATGGCCAGGGCGCTGTCGTCGAGGCCGAGCTGGTTGATCGGCACGATGCCCTTCTGCCGGTCCAGAATGCGCAGCACCAGATTTTCGCCGTACTGGGTGGGGTGCGAAGCGACGCGAAAATCGATGGGCCGGCCGGACAGGCGCAGCGAAATGCGTCCGTCCTGCGGCGCGCGCGTTTCGGCGATGTTCATCCCGCTCATCACCTTCAGGCGAACCACCATCGCCGGCCAGAAACTCTTGTGCAGACTGCGCACCTGGCGCAGCACGCCGTCCACGCGGTAGCGGATGCGCAGGAAACTGTTCTCCGGTTCGAAGTGGATGTCCGAGGCACTCTGCTGCACGGCCTCGGTGAGCAACGCATCGATCAGGCGCACCACCGGCTGGCTGAATTCGTTCACGCCCTGCTGCAGCGCCTGGTGCTCCAGTTCGCCCGGCTCGATCTCGTGCAGGATGCCGTCGATGGACAACTCGAAACCGTAATACTGGTCGATGGCGCGCAGGATGTCGGATTCACTCGCCAGCAGCGTGATCAGCCGGTACTCGTCCTTCAGCAGCGCGCGCACCTGGTCGAGCGCGATGATGTTGTCCGGGTCGGCGATGGCGATGGTGAGATTTTTGTTGAGACCGTCCACCGACAGCGGCACCAGTTGATACCGCCGCGCCACTTCCTTCGGGATCAGGGTAACGGCCGCCGAATCGACGATCACCGTGGCCAGGTCAACCGTTTCCTGGCCGAGATTTTCCGACAGCACATCGCGTATCGTCGCCTCGGACAGAAAACCGAGACGCACCAGCAATCGCCCCAGAGGTTGCGGTGATTTGCTCTGCTCCTGGGTCGCAATGCGCAACTGGTCTTCGCTGATGACGCCCTTGGCGATGAGCAATTGACCGATGGGCTGCTGGAGCTGTTGCTGCGGAACCGCCATCGTCTGCCCTATCGCGCCGCGTTCAGCTCGTTCAGCCGGCGCTGTGCCTGCGCGGCATCGAAACCCGACCGCCCGGAAGGATCGAGCTGCAAGGTCTGGCGATAATAATCCGCCGCCAACTTGCCTTGCCCCAGATGATCGAGGCTGACCGCAAGGTTATAGCTGTATTGCGGGCTGCCCGGTTCCAGCGCCAGCGCGGTGAAATAGGCCTGCTGCGCCTCCGCCCAGCGCGATTGATCCAGGTACACATTGCCCAGCGCATAGTGCAAGGCGGCGGAACGCGGCTGGTTGGCCAGCATCTGCCGCAGGCGGATTTCCGCATCTTCCGAATTCGGCGTGGCATAGGACGTCATGGCCGCCAGCGCCACCGGATCGCGCGGGTCGAGCAGCAATACCTGGTGGAAAAACTGCTGCGCTTCCTGCTCGTTGCCGGTCTGCTGGGCAATGGCCCCCATCCCGAGCAAGGCGTCGCGATTGCGAATGTCCTGCGCCAGCACGTTGCGATAGCCCTCGCTGGCCGAAGCATAGTTGCCGCGCTGGTAGTCCTGCCAGGCCTGCTGCAGGGCTGGCGTAACGCTATCGGTTCTGGTTGCGCTGCGAATCGCCAGACGCGGCGCGCGCGGCTGGCTGGCCGATCTGGTGCGCGGCGCGGGCGGAGCAACGGTCGCCACGACGGGCGCCACCCGGGCCGGGACAACCGCCTCCGCTTGCGGGGCAGCCAGTACAGGTGCGGGCATCGGCTCCGGCCGGATGGCAGCAACCCTGGGCGGGGGTGGCGCAACAATCGGCGTGGCAGGCGGCGGCGGAGGCGGCGTGCGCAACGCCACCCGCTGCACGGGGGGGATTGAGTTCGGTCCAGACGTAATAGCCATAGCCCGCGCCGATCGTGCCGCAGATCAGCAGCGTGGTCGGCACCAGGCCCAGATTCCAGCGCCGGCGCGGCGGCGTTTTTTTCTTCGCCGCAAACAGATTCTGCCCCGCGGCACGGGAGGTCTCGGCGTGACCCGACCCTGCGGCAGGCGTCTGGGGCGCAGACGCGGGAGGGGGCTCCTCCAGCGACAGGCCGGTCCCTTTGTCGTGTCCGGATTTCTTCATCGCATCAAGGAGCAGGCTCATTTCACCCCCTTGTCGCTTTCAGGCTGGAGAAAATCTGCCGCGGGCAGACTGCTGCGGAAAGCGGCAAAGTCGCCGTCGATGCTGGCATCCTTGATCACGATAGGGCGCAGAAAGATGACCAACTCGGTCTTGGTCTTGGTGTCGTTGCGGTTCTGGAAGGCATTGCCCGCGACCGGAATCCGGTCCAGCAACGGAATGCCGTCCGTCAGATTATTGATTTCATCCTGCATCAACCCGCCCATCACCGCGATCTGGTTGTTGCCGATCTTCAGCACGGATTCCATTTCACGTGTTTGCAACTGCGGAATGCGGCTGACCACGCCGACGGTTGCCAGCGAAGGATTGGGGTCGTTGACGAAACCGAGCAGGCGCGTGATGGACGGACGCAAATTCAGCAGCACCGTATCGCTGTCGTCGATCTGCGGCGTCACGCTCATGGTGAACCCGGTCGGCACGGTCACTGGCGTGGTGGTGAAGGTAGTGGTGCTCGTTGTCTGGTTGGAAACGGTGTCCGCCTTGATCGTGAAATACACCAGGTTATCCACCACGCGCAGCATTGCGGTCTGGTTGTTCAGCACACTCAATTTCGGACTGGACAACACCTTGACGTCGCCAAACGAATCCAGCAGCGAAATCGATGCACTCAAGTCGCCCAGCTTCGACGTGGGATTGAGGTAATCCAGAATGAACAAACTCCCCGTATTGTTCGCCGGCAAGCCGGCGGAGCCCTGCTGCGAAATGGCGAAGCCTTTGCGTCCCGGCAGACGCAGGCGCGACCAGTCGATACCCTGCTGGTAATTGCTGTTCAGTCGCACCTCGGCAATGGTCGCCTCGATCAGCACCTGGCGCCGCGCGCTGCGCATCACCTGCACGATGAACTCCTGGATCTTCGCGTGCTGCTTGCCCGTGGCGCGCACGGTGATGATGCCCGCCTCCGGATTGGAGATCACCGCGGAGGCCTGCAAGGTGCGATATTCCTTGAATTCCTGTTCGCTGCTCTTTTGCTGCTCGGCGACCGCCGCCTTGCCCTCGTTTTCCGTTTTGTTGCCGGTTACTTTTTCATCGGACGTCTGCACGGCCGCGCTGGAGGCGCGGCGCCCCACCACGACCTCCTTGTCGGTCTCGTTCAGGATGTCGGTGATGTTCTTGACCAGCGTGTCCCAGAAGTGGTTTTTCGACGCATTCTTGATCGACAGCTGCGAGTTGTTTCCCCCGCCGCTGCCGCCGGCGCTGCCGCCCACCTGTGTCGTGTTCGAAATACCGCCGTCGGAATCGCGCGCCATGTTGACGTAATCGATCTTGTAGTTCTTCAGATAGGGTCCGTCCGGCATCACGGCCAGATGGCCTTCCTTCAGCTCATAGCGTATCGCCACTTGCTGGCTGATGCGGTCGAGGATCTGCGGCAGGGTCTGGTCGATGGCATTGATGGTCACGTTGCCTTCGATGCCGGGGTGGATGTCGATGTTGATCTTCGCATCGCGCGCCAGCGCGAACAGGATTTCGCGGGCCGGCAGATTGGTCACGACGACGCTGTAGGTTTCGACTTTGGCTGCCGGCTTTGGCGGCGGCAATACGACGGCATGGCGGATCGGCGAGGGAATGACGCCGGCGGCTTGTGTAGCAGAAGATTGCTGAATGTGCTGATCGGAAGGTTTGATCGGTCGCGTGCCACAAGCCACAAGGCCTGCACAGGCCGCACAAAGTAGTACATAGCGATAGCGCATTCCGGATTCCCCCCGTGTGTTTTTCGCAAGGTAGCCCAATTCAGCCTCTCTGGCAACCTTTCAGAAGGTCTATATATTTTTCATATCATTTGGTTACAAAGCGTTCTGCGAGTCATCTAGCAAATACAAGGTTGGCGCAAATGCCTCCAAATAACGCGGCGGCAATTGCGCAATGGCACTGCGCGCCTCACTGCTGTTGGAATACGTTCCGTACAACACGCGGAAGGCATCTTTGCCATGCAACTGGATGGGCAAAAGATAAATCGCATCCAGCACACCGAGGCCCTTTGCACGCTGCAGGAATCCTTCCATCCGCTCCGGTTGCACACTCTCCGTATAGAACAACTGGATGCTGCTCGCGCCTGGCGGCGCGTCCGCAAACATTTGCCGGGTCACCTCCAGCCGCTGTTGCAGCAGGCTGCCGGCGGGGATACCGGACAATTGCCGCAATGGGGGCCGTTTAACCGGCACCGGATCGACGACCATCGGCTGTGCCGCCGCCACTGCCGAAACCGGCGCGCTCATCACAACCGCACTCGCTCCTCCCGTCTCCGGATGGCTGGCGAGATCCCCGGAAATCTGGAGTATGGGCACTGCCTGAGACGGCTGCACCGGACTTGGCGCAACTGTTGC
Organism: Ferrigenium sp. UT5; assembly: GCF_045866295.1. Lineage (NCBI taxonomy): Bacteria > Pseudomonadati > Pseudomonadota > Betaproteobacteria > Nitrosomonadales > Gallionellaceae > Ferrigenium > Ferrigenium sp. UT5. The sequence continues at coordinate 71,320 of NZ_BAAFRY010000005.1, read as the reverse complement.
AACGCCCCGCTCCTGACCGATGAACCATCCCGCACCGACGAGAATCGCCGCCAGCAACGCCATTCCGCCGAGGATGCCGACCGGCTTGCGCGTGCCCCACGCCTGCATCGGCGCCATCTCGCTATCGCGCAATGCTGCCTGCACATGACGCGCCTCGATGGCGTGCGTATTCTCGACAAAAGCGGCGAGCAGCGATTTGTCAGCGAGGATATTGACCCGACGCAACAACCCCTGCGACGCCTTGCCGATCATCTTTTCCGCCTCGGGCGTGAAAATGTCCGGCCCTTTGTAGCCGGCGGCGCGCATGCGGAACATCAGGTAATCGTGGATGACTTTTTGCGACAGCGGCAGGATGGTGAAGTGGTGGACGATGCGGTCCTTCAGTTGCCGCATATTGGTCTGCGCCAGTTTTTCGTCCAGCTCCGGCTGGCCGAACAGCACGATCTGCAGCAGCTTGTGTTTGCCGACCTGCAGGTTGTACAGCAACCGCAGTTCCTCCAGCGTGTCCAGCGGCATCGCATGCGCCTCGTCCACCAGCACCACGGCGCGTTCGCCGCGTTCGTACATGGACTCGAGGTGGTTTTGCAGCGTCTGCAGGATAACGCTGATGCGCTTGCCTTCGAGGTCGAGCTGCAGACGGTCGCAGATGGCGTACAGCAGCTCGTCGCGCGACATGCTGGGGTTGGCGAGGTAGATCGCCTTGATGCTGGTCGGCAGCTTGTCGAGCAGCATGCGGCACAGCATGGTCTTGCCGCTGCCGACTTCGCCGCTGACCTTGACGATGCCCTCGCCGTCGGTAATGGCGTACACCAGCGCATCCAGGATCTCGCCGCGATTCGCGCCGGAAAAGAAAAAGTCGGTGACCGGCGTGATCTTGAACGGCGGCTCGTCGAGGCCGAAGTGCTCCAGATACATTGCATCCCCTTTACTGGTTGTGTCGCCGCATGCTTGTTGCAAATTTCAGTGGTTCGGTTTTTTGTGGGTCGGGTTTCAACCCGACAACACAGCATCATTTTACCCGACCCTGTCGGACTGAAGTCCGACCCACAAACCCCCGCTGCTCCCTGTGGGTCGGGTTTCAACCCGACATGGGGTTGAATTCATCCTGCCGCGTCGGACTGAAGTCCGACCCACAAACCCCCGCCGCTCCCTGTGGGTCGGGTTTCAACCCGACAGGGGTTCGAATTCGTCCTGCCTTGTCGGACTGAAGTCCGACCCACAAACCCACGCTGCTCCCTGTGGGTCGGGTTTCAACCCGACAGGGGTTCGAATTCATCCTGCCGCGTCGGACTGAAGTCCGACCCACAGCCCGACCCACAGCTACTGGTTGCTTTGCTGCGACTTGTATTTTTGCAGCGCATCCATGCGGCTGTACAGGGTGGTGCGGGCGATACCGAGCAGTTTTGCCGCTTCGCTCACATTCCCTTGTGCCAGCGCCATTGCCGTGTCGATATAGGTTCGAGTATAGCCCATCAGCAAATCATCAAGGTTGAAGTCGCCCAGCAACAAGCGGGTTTGCGCGTCCGCCGACGCCGCCCCGTCCACCGGCACCGGCTGCGGATCGAATTCGGCTTCCACCTGGGTCGCGTTGAGGCGTGCGCCGGGATAGCGGGTCATCAGGCGGATCACGATATTGCGCAGCTCGCGCGTGTTGCCCGGAAACGGATAGCGCAACCAGACGTCCTGCGCCGCCTCGTCCAGGGTGAAGCACGGCGCCTGCAATTGTGCCGTATATTCGGCGCAGAAATGGTCGAGCAGGCGCAACTTGTCTGCGCCCAGCGCGCGCAGGGGCGGCACATTGATGGTGAACACGCTCAAGCGATGGAACAGATCGGCGCGAAACGTCCCTTCGCGCATCGCTTGCGCCAGCACCCGGTTGGTGGCGGCGACGATGCGCGCGGTGCTCCTGCGCGTTGCGGTTTCGCCGACGCGCTGATATTCGCCGTTCTCCAGCACGCGCAGCAATTTGGCCTGCAACTCCAGCGGCAGCTCGCCGATCTCGTCGAGGAACAGCGTGCCCTGTTCCGCTTTCTCGAAGAAGCCGACCTGCGCTGCGGTGGCCCCGGTAAAGGCGCCCTTGGCATGACCGAACAGGGTGGATTCGAGCAGATTGGCCGCGATGGCGGCACAGTTGACCGCGACCAGCGGCGCCGCCGGATTCGCCCCCGACTGGTGCAACGCGGCGGCCACCAATTCCTTGCCGCTTCCCGACTCGCCCTGAATCAGCACCGGATACGGCGTATTCGCGTACAGCTTGATCTGGCTGCGCATCGCCTCGATCGCCGGACTCTCCCCGACCAGGCCGAGGCGCGCTTCGTTTTGTGCCGCCGCTTTCCGTTCGCCGCGCCGCGCGATCCAGGCCGCGCGCAACTGGTCGCGCAAGGCCTCCGGACGGCACGGCTTGGCCACGAACTCGAACGCACCCAATGCGCGGGCATGGCGCGCGTTGCCCTCGTCGTTCTGCCCCGACAGCGTGATGATCTTGATGTGCGGCGAATGCGCGAGCAATTCGGCGATGAGACGAAACCCTTCCTGCGGCCGGTGCGGGGTCGGCGGCAGCCCCAGATCGACCAGCGCCAGCGCGGGCGGCTCGGCCAGGCCGCGCACGAGGCGGATCGCCTGCGCACGGTCTTCCGCCAGCACGATGTCAAACTCGTCGGCGAGCGCGAGGTTCAGGGAATCGCGGATGAGCGGATCGTCGTCCACGATGAGCAGGCTGGGCAAGTTCAAGTGCAAGTTTTTCAAGGTTCAGACGACCAAGCCATCACAGGAATGCGCGCAGGATAGCCAGTAATGACTTGCGGCTCAAGCAGTGAGGCACCGCTTGGATTCGGAGTGATACAATGCGCGACCGATTTTGGAGAGATTGTGCATGCCCAATACCGCCTTGGTTGAAATCCGCGATGTCAATTTCGCCTATGACCACCGTCCGATCCTGAAGGGGATCAACATGTCGTTCGGCAAAGGCAAAGTGATCGCCATCATGGGCGGCAGCGGCTGCGGCAAGACCACGCTTTTTCGCCTGATCGGCGGCGCGCTGAAACCCTCCCGTGGCGAGGTCAAGATTGCCGGCAAAGTCATCCACGAGATGGACGAGCGCGAATTGTATGAAATGCGCTGCCAGATCGGCGTGCTGTTCCAGTTCGGCGCGCTGTTCACCGACATATCGGTGTTCGACAACGTGGCGTTCCAGTTGCGCGAGCACTCCGACCTGCCGGAAGAGCTGATCCGCGATCTGGTCATGATGAAATTGCACGCGGTCGGTTTGCGCGGCACGCACAACCTGATGCCGGGGGAACTCTCCGGCGGCATGGCGCGCCGGGTCGCGCTGGCGCGCACCGTCGCGCTCGACCCGATGCTGATTTTGTACGACGAACCGTTCACCGGCCTCGACCCCATCTCCTTGTCGGTGGTGGGGCAGCTGATTCGAAAATTGACCGATGCACTCGGCTCGACCTCGGTCATTGTCACCCATGACGTACAGGAGTCATTGAAAATCGTGGACTACGTTTATTTCATTGCGGACGGCGTCATTCGGGCGGAAGGTACGCCGGCGCAAATCACGGCCTCTGCGGATCCGTTCGTGCACCAATTCGTGCACGGCGAGATCGATGGGCCAATCCCCTTCCACCACATCGGTCAGCGCAGTTACGCACAAGACCTGGGAGTTGCACGCTGATGGCCGCATTGAAGAGCATACGCGCGACCGGACACCGCACCATCGAAGCGGTGTGGCGGCTCGGGCTCGCCACCCGTTTTCTGGGCGCGACCCTGCTGCAATCGGGTTTGAGCTGGCGCCGTTTTCAGCTGATCGTCAAAGAGATTTTTTCCAACGGCGTCCTGTCCCTCCTCATCATCAGCGTCGCCGGCACCTTTGTCGGCATGGTGCTCGGTTTGCAGGGCTATGAAACGCTGAAGCGCTACGGCTCGGAGGCGGCGCTGGGCTCGCTGGTCGCCTTGAGCCTGGTGCGCGAACTGGGGCCGGTGCTGGCGGCACTGCTGTTTGCCGGTCGCGCCGGCTCGGCGATGACCACCGAGATCGGCCTGATGAAGGCGACTGAACAGATTGCCGCGATGGAAATGATGGCGGTGCGCCCGGTGGCGCGGGTGATTGCCCCGCGTTTCTGGGCCGGGGTGATTTCGATGCCGCTGCTGGCCGCGATCTTTTCCGCGATGGGCGTGTTCGGCGGCTACCTGGTCGGCGTGGTATTGATCGGCGTGGATGCGGGCTCGTTCTGGTCGCAAATGCAATCCGCGGTTGATGTGCGCGACGATATTCTGAACGGTCTCATCAAGAGTTTTGTGTTCGGCGTGGTGGTCACGCTGATCGCCCTGTTCGAGGGTTTCGATGCCCCGCCGACCGCGGCGGGCGTATCCGGCGCGACCACGCGCACCGTGGTCGAATCTTCGCTGGCGATTCTCATGCTGGACTTTATTTTGACTGCATTTATGTTCCGGGGAGCTTGATCATGCAACGCACGATTCTGGATTTATGGGTAGGCGCTTTTGTGGTGGCGGGGATAGCAGCCCTGGTCATCCTGGCGTTCAAGGTGGGCAACATGAGCACCTATAACGCCTCTCATACCTATCGTCTGAACGCCTATTTCACCAACGTCGGCGGCCTCAAGCCCAATGCCTCGGTGCGCAGCGCCGGCGTGCTGGTGGGACGGGTCGGCTCGATCACCCTCGATACCGAACGTTACGAGGCCAAGGTCGCCATCGATATCGACCAACGCTACCGCTTTCCCGCCGACACGTTTGCCAATATCCTGACTTCCGGCCTGATCGGCGAACAGTACATTGGCCTGTTGCCCGGGGGCGACGACGAAATGCTGGCTGAAGGAGGACAGTTCAAAAAGACCCAATCCGCGATGGTGCTGGAAGACCTCATCGGGAAATTCATGGTCAACCAGGCCGACAGTAAAAAATAACCGGAGACGCCCTGATGAAATCCATTCTCGTTTTCCTGCTGGCCGGCCTGTTGAGCTTGCCCGTTTTTGCGCAGCGCGATGAATCCACCCCGGACGGACTGATCATGAGCACCGTCGACCAAGTGTTGGAGATCGTGCGCAAAGACAAGACCATCGTCACCGACCAGCAGCGCATGTACGCACTGGTCGAAGACCTGATCCTGCCGCATTTCGACTTTGCCCGCATGACCCAGCTTGCGGTCGGTCGCCCGTGGCGCGGCGCCAGCCCCGAACAGAAAGCCGCCCTGGTGCGCGAATTCCGTAACATGCTGGTGCGCACCTACACCATCACCTTCAGCAACTACGTGGAACCCAAAATCGAGTTCAAATCATTGCGTACCTTGAGCAATGACGAAGCCACCGTGCTGACCGAAATTCAAATCTCGGACGGGCGCATCGTCACGGTCAATTACGAACTGCGCAAGACTGCGGTCGCCGGCTGGCAAGTGTTCGATATCGTGGTGGAAGGCATCAGTCTGGTCACCAGTTACCGCAACACCTTTGCCGACCAGATCCAGCGCGAAGGCATCGACGGCCTGATCCGTTCGCTGGCCGATAAAAACCAGATATCCTCGGTCGCGGCAACGCCAGCCCCGGTGAAAAGCAATTGATCCGGATCGACCACGACTGCCTGCGGATTAGCGGGCCGCTCACCGTCAAAACCGTCGGCGCACTCGCCGCCGTCCCGCTCTGCGCCGAACCGCCGGTGCGCGCGATCGATCTGGGCGAGGTCAGCCAGGTCGATTCCGCCGCCGTCGCGCTGTTGCTGCACTGGGTGCGCGAAGCCGGGAAAAAACAGTGCGCGCCGTCCGTGATCAACGTGCCGCCGGAACTGCACAGCCTCGCCGCACTGTATGACGTGACGGATATTCTGGGACTTTCTGCCGCAGGCAACCCGCCGGTTTAATCCCCGCCCTGCGGAGCGCTGCGCAGATTCTGCACGTCGGGAGTAACCCGGCGATTCTGACGGCACACAAAGGATTCATCATGCAAAAACTGGCCATTCGCGGCGGCGCGCCGCTCCACGGCGAAGTCCGCATCTCCGGCGCGAAGAACGCCGCGTTGCCCATCATGTGCGCCAGCCTGCTCAGCGCAGACAGCCTGCACCTCACCAACCTGCCCGACCTGCACGACGTCGGCACCATGCGCAAGCTGTTGCAGCAGATGGGCGTTGCCGCCGCGACCGCGCCGGGCGAAATCACCTTCAGCGGCGACCGGATCGAGCGCTGGGAAGCGCCCTATGACATGGTCAAGACCATGCGCGCCGCGATCCTCGTGCTGGGCCCACTGCTGGCGCGGTTCGGCGATGCGCGCGTGTCGCTGCCGGGCGGCTGCGCCATCGGCTCGCGCCCGGTCGATCTGCACATCAAGGGCTTGCAGGCGATGGGGGCGGAGATCACCATCGAACACGGCTACATCCACGCCAGGGCCAAACGCCTGCAAGGCGCGCGCATCTTCTTCGACCTGGTCAGCGTCACCGGCACCGAAAACCTGATGATGGCGGCGGCGCTGGCCGACGGCGTGACCGTGCTGGAGAACGCCGCGCGCGAACCCGAAGTGGTGGACCTGGCTAATTGCCTGCGCGCGATGGGCGCACACATCGTCGGCGACGGCAGCGACACCATCACCATCACCGGGGTGGAAAAACTGCACGGCGCGAGCCACCGCATCATGCCCGACCGCATCGAGAGCGGCACCTTCCTCGTCGCGGCTGCGGCGACCGGCGGCAGCATCACCCTCACCGACACGCGCGCCGACCTCCTCGACACCGTGCTGGAGAAGCTCGCCGAAGCGGGCGCGCAGATCACGGTCGCGGGCGACACCATCCATCTGGCCATGAACCGCCGGCCGCAGGCGGTCAACGTGCGCACCGCGCCGCATCCGGCCTTCCCCACCGACATGCAGGCGCAATTCATGGCGCTCAACGCCATCGCCGAAGGCAGCGCGATGGTGGTCGAAACCATCTTCGAGAACCGCTTCATGCACGTGCAGGAACTGCGCCGCCTGGGCGCATCGATCGAAGTGGAAGGCAACACCGCCGTGGTGCGCGGGGTCGAACGGCTGGAAGGCGCCACCGTGATGGCCACCGACCTGCGCGCCTCCGCCAGTCTCGTCATCGCCGGACTGGTGGCACAAGGCGAAACCATCATCGACCGCATCTACCACCTCGACCGCGGTTACGAACACCTCGAAACCAAGCTCTCCCGCCTCGGCGCGGACATCCGCCGTCTGAAATAACCCAGCCGCCCCCTGTGGGTCGGGTTTCCCCCAAGGGGGCAAGAACCCCTGCGGGGTAACCCGACAATAGGCTGGATTCATCCTGCGGCTTCGGACTGAAGTCCGACCCACAAAAAAACAGGGGAGACCGAAGTCTCCCCTGTTTCATTGGGGCTTGTGCCTGGTTCGGATTCCGGCGAACCGGAACCCTTGCGTCAGCTCAAACTTACCAAGCGGCTTCCAGCATGCCGGTGAACAGCGTGTCGCCGTTCGCACCCTGGTTGTCCTTGTAGCTGGTCCAGTCGGCGTGCAGTGCCACGTTTTGTGCCACGTCATACACGGCAGCCAGCGTGATTGCATCGTCGTTGGAACCGGCCTTGCCGTTGCTCGCGCCACGATAGGCCGCGCCCAGAGACAGGGTGTGCGGAATAACCGTGATGTCGGCACCCAGAGTGAACGCCTTGATCGCGCCAGGATTTGTTGCGTACAGACTGTCACCCGCTTGCGCCTTGGCCCAGGTTGCGTAGAAGCTGCTTTCCAGACCGGCCAACTCGCCTTGTGCCTGGAAGCTGGCGCCCACGGCATTGGTGTCCTTGCGGGTGACGTTATCAGCAATGATGCCGGAACCGGTCAGGTAATCGACACCGGCGATGATGTCGAAGTCCAACACGGTCGGAGTCGCCGCAATGCTGATGGCGGTGGATTCAGGATTGGTTTGAGCTGTGCTTGAGGGGCCGAGAAACAGGTTCGGCGACCAGCGGCTGATGTTGACATAGCCCATGTCGGTCTTTGCGACCAGCGCGACGCCGGAAGCAGCGCCTGCGCCCATGCCCACGTATTGGTGCGCGGAGATTTCCTTACGGTGTTCCGCCCAACGGATGCCGCGTGTCACGCCGGTGCTGGACTCGGAGTAACCGTAGAAGGCACCCAGCGCGTCAGTGGCGTAAGGAATCACGGACAGCTTGACAGCGTCCAGATCGAACACGACGGGGATGCGCAGGCCGGCCGTGCCGGCGCCACCTACCAAATTAAATTCGGTCATGGTACCGATCTTGACCATGCCGTTGTCCGCCACGCGGCCGCCGAAGAACAGCGAGTATTCGTCCGGGAACTGGATCTGGCCGTCGTTGGTGTCGGCACCTTCAATTGTACCGCCACGATTGTCGAGCGGTTTGGCGGTGTTGCCGTTGGTCTTCTGGAAACGAACCTTGGCCAAAACGCCGAAATTCAGGGTGGAAGGCAGGGAGATCTTGTCGCCTTCGATTTTTTCCTGCGAGCCCACCATGGTGAAGCCGGCGGCCTTGAAGGCGCGACCGAAACTACCCAGAACCGGGAAGTGTTGAGCGTGACAGGCCGAGCAAGCCATGCCGGTTTGACGGGCAAAGGCGGGAACGGCAGAAGCTTCCGGCGCGAACGTGGCTGCTGCCAGCACACCTGCCAGAGAGAGCGCTACTTTTTTCATTGATTTCTCCTCGAGATTTAAATACGGATACCACTTTGGTAAGGCCCAAAAACCTGCGCTTTCAGACCACCGGGGCCCACCTTAACCAAGCGCGGGATGGGGTGTCAAAGCTTTATGTCAGCGTTGTTGCAGATTTGCAACACCCCGCTCCCTGTGGGTCGGGTTTCAACCCGACAGGGGTTTGAAGTCCATCGCGGCTTTGTCGGACTGAAGTCCGACCCACAACCCCCCGCTGTCTTTTGTGGGTCGGGTTTCAACCCGACAAGGGGTTGAAGTCCATCGCGGCTTTGTCGGACTGAAGTCCGACCCACAACCCCCTGCTGTTTTTTGTGGGTCGGGTTTCAACCCGACAAGGTCTGATCCAGCCATGCCGCATCCCACAGCGGATAGTCGCCAATCCGCTCGACCAGTCCGGCACGCAGGGGATTGGCAACGATATAGCGCGCCGCTTTGCGCAGGTCTTCGTCTTGCCGAATGGCATGGTCGTGGTAGTTCGTCTGCCAGATCGGCCGGCCAAAGGTGTGCGCAGTGCGCCCCTTCAGCAATTTGATTGCCCTGGGCAACGTGCCTTCATGTAACTCCATCAACCAGTGAAGATGGTCGGGCATGATGACAAAACAAAGCGTTTCCGCAACGCTTTCGTCTTGCAGTTTCATCATCTGGCGGACCAGTTCTCGTCCATTGGCAAGTTCGGCAAAGATTGGCGCGCGATTCCGGGGGACCAGCGTGACGTGATAAACCCTGCCGACTTGCGAGACTCGGCCTTTGCGCAATTCGTTATAGCTCAACACGCCTCCCGTTTGTTGGGTCGAGATTCCATCGCTGCCTTGTCGGACTGAAGTCCGACCCACAAAACCCTGCTGCTTCCTGTGGGTCGGGTTTCAACCCGACAAGGGGTTGAGTTTATGCTGCCTTGTCGGACTGAAGTCCGACCCACAACCCCCTGCTGTTCCCTGTGGGTCGGACTTCAGTCCGACATGCGCTTCAATTCGAAGCGCACCTTCCCGGGCCGGTTTTCGGCGAGGTACAGTTGCCAGCCCAGTTGCAGCGCCAAGCGCGCAGCCTGATAGAGACCGACGCCGAGGCCGTCTTCGGAGGGAACGACAGTGTGCAGGAGGGCGTGCGCCTGCTGCGCCGGGATGGCGCTGCCGCTGTCGCTCACGCTGAAGGTTTGCGCCTCCGTATCAAGTCTGACCGTGATGCGGATGCCGGCTTCGCGCAGGCGTTTGTTGCTGGCGTTTTCGATCAGGTTGTCGGCGACACAATCGAACAGCTCGGCGGGGATGCTTGACGCACGCTCGCCCTGCACGCTCCACTCGATCTCGCGGTGGCTGTAGCGTTCGCGCAGCCGGTTCCACCAGTCCAGCCAGGGCATCGGCATTTCTTCCGCCGTGTCTGTCGGCGACTTGAGTTTGCCGAGCAGGGTTTCGATGCGCTGGGTAAGTTGCGGCAGTTGCCGTTGCAGGACGGGTTGCGCTTTGGCGGGTTCGTGCTGGGCGAGAGAGGTCAGCGCGAACAGCGATTGCAGCATGTTCTTGAGATCGTGGGTGAGGCGCGCGCCGGTTTCGTAGAGGGCTTGCTGGCGCGTGATCTCGCGCAGGCGCTGCTCGCGCCGCTTGGCCTGATAGAAGTGGTCCAGCACGCGCACCAGCAGCCGCAGGTGCAACAGCACGCCGGGCGCAACGGAGGCGCGCATGAACAAGGTGACGGACAGGTCGCGGTCGGCGAGTTCGACCCGGTGCGGGGTGGAAACCCCGAGGTTGCCATGCCCCGCTTCCGCCACCCACGCCACTCCGGCGACCCACGGCAAATCGGCGAGGTGCGCGCTGGCGCTGTGCAGAAAGTCTTGCGGCGTTTGAAGTTGCTGCGCATCGTCGGCGAGCTGTTGCAGCCAGGTCTCCAGCGGGGTACCGATCGACAGCACATAGCGCGAAAAGACCACATCGAATCCGCCAAACACCGATTGCGGCCGCCACAGCACCCCGAGAATGAACAGGGCCGTGGCCATGAAACTCAAGGTGCCCAGGAGGGCGGTTAGATAATTGACGTGACTCAATGTCATGAAGGCGAGCGCGCCCAGCACCAGCACCACCACCAGCATGAACAGCATGATCACGTAAATGAAATCGACCGCCTGCGCCGCCTGCGCCCGCTCGCGCTCCACCGGCAACAGCGCCATCAGCAACAGCAGCAATGGCAGGCCGTAATCCATCAGGTTGTGCGTGACTTCGGGCAACCCGGACAGGGCGAACAGCTGCGGCGCAAGATAAAGCAACAACACCGCCAGCAGATAAGACAACATCAGGAGGTGATAGATACGCTGCCAGCGCGTGTAGAACGTCACGATGCGCGCCCCGACCAGCGCGAACAACCCGGCCACCCAGAAGGCAAGCAGCCAGCCGTTCAGCCAGATCAGCACCAGCAGGCTGCCCGCCAGAATCGCCAGCGCCCGCGTTCTGCTCAGGCTGGCTTCGCTGCGCCACAGCGGTTGCCACACCAGAAAAAAACCGAGGTGCATGAACAACAGCGGGCGCGCCAGCGGATGTTCCAGCCCCAACCACAAGGCGCCGTGCAGCGTGAACAGTAGCGCCAGCGATAACCAGCGGCTGCTTTGCGGTCCGCGCAGCGAATCAAGTGTCAACATTCCGTCATCATCCGTCGAATGCCCGTCATATTAGGTTGGGCAAGCTTCAATTTTCCCGCCTTGTCCCATCCATACCTCTACTAATCGCTTGACAAATATAGTCATTCATCGTTCCATGCCACACCATCGAAACTGGCATGCCGTTTGCTTTATTCAAGGTGAAAAATAATTCAGGGTGAAAAGTAGCAGCCCGCAGAACAGAAACAGAAGCGCGATCGCCACGAACCACATAATTATTATTGACTGGAGAGAACCATGAAACGCAACCAATCCGGCTTTACTTTAATCGAAATCGCCATCGTGCTGGTGATTATCGGCCTGCTGCTCGGCGGCGTGCTGAAGGGCCAGGAACTCATTAACAGCGCCAAGATAAAAAACATCGCCACAGACTTTAGAAATATTCCGGTGTATATCTACGGCTACCAAGACAAGTTCCGTGCACTGCCTGGCGACGATTTGCAAGCCGCAAGCCATGTGGGGGCAGAGGCGATTGCAGCAACAACCCCAGCGGCTCCGGCCGGGCGCAGTAATGGCGTCATCGAAGGCGCCTGGAACACAGCGATCACCACCGATGAGTCATACTTGTTCTGGCAACACATCCGGCTGGCCGGGCTGGCCCCCGGCTCCACCACCCCGGGCAGTGCGGATTACATGCCGACCAACGCGTCCGGCGGCATCATTGGCATCCAGAGTGGGACCAGCGTCGTTGCCAATTCACCCGTTTCTTCCGGGGGAGTTGCGATTCGCGGCTCCTACGTCATCTGCTCCAGCGGCATCTTGGGCAAGTTCGTAAAACAACTGGACTTGCAAGTGGATGATGGCAATACGGCAGGCGGCTCCATGATGGCGACTCCGACCGTAGGCTACACCTTGGGCACTTCTACGGCGACCGCCAATGTAGATATCAATGATGCAGATAGTTATATCGTCTGCATGGGCGTCTAACCAACCCCGTTCGGGTTTTACTCCGAACCCACAAAAAGCCCGCTGTTCGCAGCGGGCTTTTTTATCGGCAGTAATCAATGATAGATGCACTATGATTCGTGCGTATACATGCGCAGCGAGGCAATCATGGAAACGACTATTCTTACTCTTCGTGTTCCTCAGGATGTCAAAGACCAACCGGGGAAATTAGCCGAGGCCTCCCACCGTTCCCAATCATTCTTAAGCGGCGAGACTATTAGCCGATATGCGGAACTGGAGGCGTGGCAAATCGCAGGAATCCAGCAAGCCATTATTGAAGCCGATGCGGGTGATTTCGCAACTGAAGATGAAGTTGATTCAATGGTCAAGAAGTATGCGCAACAAGACCGTCGAAATTCTGCGAGTCTTTTACACTGCCAGAAAGTGGCCGGTTAACCTCACACCCAGCCCGTTGGGCGCAATAGCTTGCGTATTGCGCCGAATGGTCACTCCAAAAACGGCGGATTACGCTGCGCTAATCCGCCCTGCATTTTCAGCCTTCGCGCAGCCGCTTCTCCGCCGCCTCCAGCATGATGGGCTGACCCAGCAGCATCAGCACATCGCCCGCTTTCAACAGCATTTCTTCGGACGGTTGGGCTCCCAGCATGTTGTGGCGGCGCACGCCGTTCACTTCGACATTCAACTCGTCCAGCTTCAACTCGCCCAGGCGCTTGCCCACGGCCTCGTCGCGCTCGTTCAGCATGACGTGGTGAAAGCGCGGTTGCAGGCTCTCGGCGTCCTCGCCGATCTCGGGCGGGGCGGTGCGCAAATAGCCGCTGAACATGCTGTAGCGCTTGGCGCGCGCTTCCTGCACCCGGCGCACCACGCGGCTCAGGGGAATGCCCGCCATTAGCAGCGCCTGCGAGGCCAGCATGACGCTGCCTTCCAGCACTTCGGCCACGACTTCAGTGGCGCCCGCTTTTTTCAGCGTTTCGACATTGCTGTCGTCGGCGGTGCGCACGATCACCGGCAGGTCGGGACGGTCCTGTTGCACATGATGCAGGATCTTGAGCGCGGAGTGCTTGTCGTCGTAGGTGATGACCAGCGCTTTGGCGCGCATCAATCCCGCGGCCTGGAGCACTTCGTGCTTGGCCGCGTCGCCGTACACCACGCGCTCGCCGTTGGCGCTGGCTTCGTGCACGCGACGCGAGTCGAGGTCGAGCGCGATGGAATCGACGTTCTCTTGTTTGAGAAAGTTCACCAGCGCCTGCCCGCTGCGGCCGTAACCGCACACGATGATGTGCTGGTTGCGCCCCATGCTCTTGACCGCGATCTGGTGCATCAGCATGGCGCTGTTCATCCATTCCTCGGGCGAGATGCGGCGCACGATGGCTTCCGCATGCTGGATCAGGAAGGGCGCGATGAGCATGGAGATCAGCATCGCCGCCAGCACGTTCTGCATGACATCCTGCGGCAACAACTGCGCGCCGCCCGCCAGGGTCAGCAGCACGAAACCGAATTCGCCTGCCTGCCCGAGGCCGAGGCCGGTGCGCAGGGCCGCCCCCCAATCCCCGGCGAAGGCGCGCACCAGCAGAGCGACCACCAGCGCCTTGAACGGGATCAGGATCAGCAACAGGCCGATGATCCAGTACCATCCGGCGAGCAGCGTGTTCAGGTCGAGCAGCATGCCGATGGTGACAAAGAACAGGCCCAGCAGCACGTCGCGGAAGGGCTTGATGTCTTCTTCCACCTGGTAGCGGTATTCGGTTTCGGAAATGATCATGCCCGCGACGAACGCCCCCAGCGCCATCGACAATCCGCTCAGCTCGGTGAGCCAGGCCATGCCGAGGGTGAACAGCAACACGTTAAGCATGAAGAGTTCGGACGATTTCTGCCGCGCCACCAGATGAAACCACGGGCGCAACAGGCGCTGGCCGAAGAAGAGCAGCGCCGCCAGGACCAGGATGGCATTGAGCATGGCCAGCGCGAGCGTGCGGGTGAGATTTTCATCGTGCGCCGCCAGCGCGGGGATCAGGATGATGAGCGGCACCACGGCCAGATCCTGAAACAGCAGCACGCCCATGATCTTCTGGCCGTGCGGCGCGTTCAGCTCCGCACGCTCGACCAGCATCTTGCTCACAATGGCGGTGGAAGACATGGCGAGGATGCCGCCCAGCGCCAGCCCGGCGCCCCAGCCCAAACCGAAGAACCTGGAGGTGAACATCACCAGCAGCATGGTCGCGACCACCTGCGCCGTGCCCAGTCCGAACACCAGTCGCTGCATGGCACGCAGGCGGGCGAGGCTGAATTCGAGACCGATGCTGAACATCAGGAACACCACGCCGAATTCGGCCAGATGGCGCGTGCCGGGCGCGTCCGGCAACCAGCCCAGCGTATGCGGCCCGATCAGGATGCCGACCAGAATGTAGCCCAGCATGGCGGGCAGATGCAGCAGCCGGAACAGCACGACCACGCCGACCGCGGCGGCCAGCAGCACCAGAATCAATTGCAGGGAATCTGTCATGGTGCCGATGATGCCTCATCTCGATCGAGTTGCACAATCATCCTCACCGCGGCCCCGGCTTTGGCCCGACAGGCTTCCTCTTTTCCCCTATAATTCGCCCCATGCAAAAACCGCTTTCAGCCGCCCCGCACGCGCTTGACCTGGCGCGCCAGGTCATCAACATCGAAGCCGATGCCGTGCGCGCCCTCGCCGCCCGCATCGGGGACGATTTCCTGCAAGCCGTCGAACTCATCCTCGCCTGCCACGGCCGGGTGATCGTCAGCGGCATGGGCAAATCCGGGCATATCGCGCGCAAGATCGCCGCGACCTTTTCCAGCACCGGCACGCCGGCCTACTTCGTGCATCCGGGCGAGGCCAGCCACGGCGACCTGGGCATGGTGACCGCGGAGGACGTGTTCATCGGCATTTCGTATTCCGGCGAGAGCGAGGAATTGCTGGCCATCGTGCCAGTGCTGAAACGCCAGGGCGCGAAACTCATCAGCCTCACCGGCAACCCGCAATCCAGTCTGGCGCGCGAGGCCGACGTTCATCTGGACGGCGCGGTGGCGCAGGAGGCTTGTCCGATGGGGCTCGCCCCCACCGCCAGCACCACGGCGGCGCTGGCACTGGGCGATGCGCTGGCCGTCGCGCTGCTCGATGCCAAGGGATTCGGCGAGGCCGACTTCGCCCGCTCGCATCCGGGCGGCAGCCTGGGGCGCCGCCTGCTCACCCATGTGCGCGACATCATGCACACCCACGCCAACATCCCTGCGGTGGGCGAGGACGCGACGCTGGCGGAAGCGATCCTGGAGATGTCGCGCAAGGGACTGGGCATGACCGGCATCGAGGACGGGACGCATCGCCTGCTCGGCATCTACACCGACGGCGATCTGCGCCGCACCCTGCAAAAGAAACTGGACTTCAACAGCACACCGATCCGCAGCGTGATGTCCAAATCGCCGCGCAGCATCGGGCCGGATGCGCTGGCAGTGGAAGCGGTGCAGCTGATGGAGCGATACAACATCAGCCAGCTGCTGGTGGTGGATGGGCAGAACAAACTGGTCGGCGCGCTGAACATGCATGATCTGCTGAAAGCGAAGGTGATCTGATGTCGCTTGCCGCGCGCCTCCGCCCCATCCGTCTGGTCGCCTTCGACGTGGACGGCGTGCTCACCGACGGCAGCCTGTACCTGTCCGATTCGGGCGAGGAGTTCAAGCGCTTCAATTCACTCGACGGGCACGGCCTGAAAATGCTGCAGGCCAGCGGGGTCGAGCTCGCCATCATCACCGGGCGCCAGTCGCAGTGCGTCACCCTGCGCGCGGCGAACCTCGGCGTCCGCCACGTGCGACAGGGAGTGGAAAACAAACTGGCGGCGATGCAAGCGCTGTTGGCCGATCTGCACCTGACGCCTCAGGCGGCCGCCTTCATGGGCGACGACGTGATCGACCTGCCGACGATGCGCCATGTCGGCGTGGCGTTCAGCGTGCCCGGTGCGCCGCAGCTGGTGCGCGACCGCGCGCATTACGTGAGCCAGCACGCCGCCGGATGTGGCGCGGTGCGCGAGGTGTGCGAACTGATCATGGCGGCACAGGGCACACTGGACGCGCAACTGGCGCCTTATCTGAACGGATGAGCCGGCACACCCTAACCGACCGGTTGCGCGCGTGGCTGCCCCTGGCGCCGCTGCTCTTGCTGTTGCTCGGCAGTTACTGGCTCAGCCTGCAGGTGCAGCCTTTGCCACCGGCCAGCGCCGAGTTGCGCCACGAGGTCGATTTCGTCGTCGAGCGCGTGCGTTCGACCGTGCTCGACCCGCAGGGCAAGCCGCATTTCGTCATTTCCACCGAGAAGATGTGGCATTTCCCGGACGATGACAGCACGCACCTGCAACAGCCGCACCTGACCCGGTATTTCAGCGACCGCCCGCCAACGGAAATCTCGGCGCTGCGCGGCATGTTGAGCAGCCGCGGCGAGGATGTGTTTTTGCAGGACGGGGTGGAAGTGCTGCAACGCGGCGAAAACGCCGGGCGCGAGCGCCGCTTGCAGACCGAATATCTGCATGTACAACCGGACCGCGGCTGGGCAGAAACCGATCAGCCGGTGCGCGTGCTGGATCGTCATAACTTGATTGATGCGGTCGGCATGGAACTGGATGAACAGGCGCGCACCGTCAAACTGTTGCAGCACGTCAGGGGCAGGCATGAGCCGGTACGCCCGTAACGATCATGGCAATTCGCCGCCCCGCATCATGAAACGGCGCTTCGCCATGATCGATTCCCTCACCCCAGCCCTCTCCCGAGGGGCGAGGGGGACGAAGAAACGCTTCGCGTTGTTTCACGTTAACCGATTCGCCGGCGTGATGCTGATGATGGCCCTCTCGTGCGGTGCCCAGGCCGAGCAGGCCGACCGCGAGCAGCCGGTGCACCTGGAAGCCAATCACGTATTGATCGACGAGATAAACCAGTTCAGCCGTTTCGAGGGGCAGGTGCAGGTCAGGCAAGGCACTTTGCTGATCCGCGCCAACGCGGTCGAGGTGCGCGAAGACGCCCAGGGTTACCAGCATCTGACCGCCTTCGGCCAGCCGGCCAGCTTCCGCCAGCGTTACGAAGGTACCGACGAATATGCCGAGGGGTATGGTGAACGCATCGAATATGACACCCGCGCGGAAACCGTGGATTTCTTCGAGCAGGCACGGGTGAAACGCGGCGCCGATGAAGTGCGCGGCGCGCGCATCCGCTACAGCACCAGGAGCGAGGTGTTCGAGGCAAGCGGCGACACAACGGCCCCCGACCAGGCGGACGGGCGCGTGCGCGCGGTACTCCAGCCCAAGCGCAAGCCGGACACCCCGGCCACCGAGTCCTCCCGACTGCCGATTCAGGCCAGCGAGTCCATGCCTTACGCTTCCCCCGCGAAACCCTGATATGAGCGAACTGCGCACCACCTCTCTGATGAAACGCTACCGCGCCCGCACCGTGGTGCAGGACGTCTCGCTCACCGTGCACAGCGGCGAGGTGGTCGGCCTGCTGGGCCCCAACGGCGCCGGCAAGACCACCTGTTTCTACATGATCGTGGGGCTGGTGGCGACGGACGGCGGCGAGATCAGCATCGACGGCGTAGCGGTCACGCATCTGCCCATCCACCGCCGCGCCCACCTCGGCCTGGCTTATCTGCCGCAGGAGGCTTCCATCTTCCGGCGCATGACGGTCAGCCAGAACATCGACGCGGTGCTCGAATTGCAGGGCTACCCAGAAGAAGAGCGATGCGAAAAGCTGGAGGCGCTGCTCAACGATCTGCATATCACCCATATCCGCAACAATGCGGCGATCAGCCTTTCCGGCGGCGAGCGGCGGCGGGTCGAGATCGCGCGCGCGCTGGCGACCAGCCCGCGCTTCATCCTGCTGGACGAGCCGTTCGCCGGAGTCGATCCGATCGCGGTGCTGGACATCCAGCGCATCATCGGATTCCTGAAGGCGCGCGGCATCGGCGTGCTGATCACCGATCACAATGTGCGCGAGACCCTCGGCATCTGCGACCGCGCCTATATCATCAATGCCGGTGCGGTGATGGCGGAGGGACGGCCCGACGAAATCATCTATAATGAAGGCGTCAGGAAAGTTTATCTGGGCGAGCACTTCAAGCTCTGACCGCCCTCCACCACCCAAATGAAACCTGCTCTCCAACTGCGCCAATCGCAACAACTCCTGCTTACCCCGCAGTTGCAGCAGGCCATACGCCTGTTGCAACTTTCCACGCTGGAAGTCAATCAGGAAAGCGAGCGCATGCTGGAGGAGAACCCCTTGCTGGAACGGCTCGATGACGAGACTGGCGCAATCCCGCAGCGGGCCGGCAACGCGGAGGCTTCCACCGCGGACAATGGCGAGCCAACTCCCGCCGCATCGGAATCCCGCAACGACGAGAATGAATGGCCGGAACCGGCATTTTCCAGCGCCGCCTACGCGCCGGATGACGAGGACGAGGGCTATGGCGAAGTCGCGGCAGAGCGCCCCGGCCTGCGCGAGCACCTGTTGTGGCAATTGAACATGAGCCAACTCGAAGCGCGCGACAAGCACCTGGTCGCCCTGCTGGTCGATGCGCTGGACGAGAACGCTTATCTATCCCAGCCGCTGGCGGAAATCTTCGACATGCTGCCGCCCGAACTCGGGGTCACCCCGGAAGACCTGGAAACCGCCCTGGTGCAGTTGCAACATCTGGACGCGCCCGGCATCGGTGCCCGCGATTTGCGCGAGTGCCTGGCGCTGCAACTGCACGCGCTGCCGGAGGATGTGCCGGGGCGCGAGTTGGCGCTAGCCATCGCGACGCATCATCTGGACCTGATGGCGGCGCATGATTTCAGCAAACTGAAACGCCTGCTGCATTGCGATGACGACGCATTGCGCTGCGCGCAGATTCTCATCACGCGGATGCAGCCCCGCCCGGGACAGGCCTTCGAACAGCGGGCGGCCGACTATGTGGTGCCCGATGTGCTGGTGGCTCGCACAGGCGGAATCTGGCGCGCCCGCCTGAATCCGGAGGCGATGCCCCGGCTGCGCGTCAACCAGGTTTACGCGAACATCCTGCAACAGCGCGGCGAGAGCAGCGCGCAGGCCCTGTCCACCCAGTTGCAGGAAGCGCGTTGGTTCATCAAGAATCTGCAACAGCGATTCGACACCATCCTGCGGGTGGCGCAGGCCATCGTCGAACGCCAGCGGCAATTCTTCGAGCATGGCGACATCGGCATGCGCCCGCTGGTGCTGCGCGAAATCGCCGAACAGCTGGAATTGCACGAGTCCACCATTTCGCGCGTGACCACGCAGAAATTCATGCACACCCCGCGCGGCATCTATGAATTCAAATATTTCTTCGGCAGCGGCTTGGCGACCGAAGCGGGCGGCGCGTGTTCTTCCACCGCCATCCGCGCGCTGATCCGGCAATTGGTTGACGAGGAGGATGCCCGGCATCCTCACTCCGACAGCCGGATGGCGGAAATCCTGGCACAGCAGGGCATTATCGTTGCCCGCCGTACCGTGGCAAAATACCGGGAGTCCATGCAAATTCCCCCGGTCAACCTTCGTAAATCACTCTAACCATAAAGGAGCAGGCAATGAACCTCAACCTCACCGGACATCATCTGGAAATCACACCCGCGATTCGCGCGCACGTGTTGAGCAAACTGGACAAGGTCAAACGCCATTTCGACAATGTGATCGACGTCAATGTTGTCCTGTCCGTGGACAAGCTGGTGCAAAAAGCCGAGGCCACGATCCATGTTTCCGGCAAGAATCTGTTTGCCGAAGCCAGCGACGACAATCTGTACGTGGCAATCGATGCCCTCACCGATTCGCTGGATCGCCAGGTGCTGAAGCACAAGGAAAAATTCGAGGCGCGCCGACATGACCAGTCCGGCAAGCAGCAGGCCGCAGAATAAAGCAGCGCGTGGGGCAGCCATGCCGGCTGCCTTCTCAAACATTGGGTAAATCGAAATGAGCCTGATCAGCAAATATTTGACCCCGGACTGTGTGCTGCTGGACCGCGAGTCCACCAGCAAGAAGCGGGTGTTTGAACGGGTCGGCATTCTGTTCGAGAACACGCACGCAATTGGCCGTGCGCAAGTTTTCGACAGTTTGTTCGCGCGCGAGAAACTGGGCTCCACCGGACTGGGACAGGGCGTGGCGATTCCGCACGGCCGGGTGAAAGGGCTGAAGGAAGCGGCCGCCGCATTCGTCAAGATGGAACATCCCATTCCGTTCGACGCCCCGGACGGCCTGCCGGTGAGTTTCATCTTCATCCTGCTGGTGCCGGAGCGCGCCAACGATCTGCATTTGCAGATACTGGGCGAACTGGCGCAGATGTTCAGCGAGCCCTCGTTCCGCGAGAAATTGCAGGCGACCGACGACCCGGCCGGATTGCATCGCCTGTTCACCGAATGGCAGGTCTGAACCGACGTGGCCCAGGTCAACATCCGCCAGCTGTTTCAGGATAAGCAGGAACGCCTGGGCTTGACCTGGGTGGCCGGCGCCATCGGTGCCGACCGCGTGCTCGACAGCGATACGGTGAACACCAGCAACTGGGGACTGATCGGCCACATGAACCTGGTGCACCCCAACTGGATCCAGGTGTTCAGCGACACCGAGCTCGATTACCTGCATTCGCTCTCCCCGGCCGATCTGGCCGGTGCGCTCGTTACGCTGGGCAGTCATAAGCCCAGTTGCCTGATCGTCGCCGGCGACACCGCGATCCCCAAGGGGCTGATCGATTTTGCCGACCGCAGCGGCACGCCGCTGTTCCGCTCCCCGCTGGGCAGCGTGCATCTGATGTGGATGGTGCGCCACTACGTGGTCAAGGCCCTGGCCGAGTCCGCTTCCCGCCACGGCGTGTTCATCGATGTGCTGGGGGTCGGCGTGATGATCACCGGCGACAGCGGGGTGGGCAAAAGCGAGCTGGCGCTGGAACTGATCACGCGCGGCAACGGCCTGGTCGCCGACGATGTGGTCGATCTGTATCGCATCTCACCCGAGGCGCTCGAAGGGCGTTGCCCCGAACTGTTGCGCGACATTCTGGAAGTGCGCGGATTGGGCGTGCTCAACATCCGCACCATGTTCGGCGAGACCGCCGTGCGCCGCAAGAAAAGCCTGAAGCTGATCGTGCATCTGTACCGGCCGCAGTCCGACGATCTGGCCAAGCTGGATCGCCTGCCCCAGTCGGGCAAGGAGGAGATCCTCGGGGTCGCCATCCGCAAGGTCGAGATTCCCGTGCTCGCCGGGCGCAACCTCGCCGTGCTGGTGGAAGCCGCCGCGCGCAACTTCGTCCTGCAACAGCGCGGCATCGACAGCATGCAGGAATTCATCACCCGGCAGGCCCGGCAACTGACGGAAGACTGAGGCATGCAACTCTTTCTCGTCAGCGGTCTGTCCGGCTCCGGCAAGAGCGTCGCCCTGAAAACACTGGAAGATGCCGGCTTCTACTGCGTCGACAATCTGCCGGCCGAACTGCTGCCGATCCTGATCGAGAATCTGCAGCAGGCCGGGTACGCGCGCATCGCGGTGAGCATCGACGTGCGCAGCGGCGGCAGCGTGCAGCAATTGCCCCGGCATATCGAAGCGATCAAGAAACAGGGACTGGAGGTGCATGTGCTGTTTCTCGAAGCACAGGCCGAGGCGCTGGTAAAGCGCTTCTCCGAAACGCGCCGCCTGCATCCCTTGAGCGACGGGGTGCGCACGCTGCCCGAGTGCGTCGCCTTCGAGCGCGAATTGCTGGCCGGGATCAGCGATATCGGCCACCATATCGACACCAGCGGACTCGGCGCCAACGCACTGCGCGCATGGGTCAAGGAATTCATCCGGCTCGACCGCGCCCGCCTGACCCTGCTGTTTCAATCCTTCGGTTTCAAACACGGCATCCCGCTCGATGCCGATTTCGTGTTCGACGTGCGCTGCCTGCCCAATCCGCATTACGACCCGGTGCTGCGCCCTTTGACCGGCCGCGACCGCGCGGTGATCGACTTTCTCGATGCCACCCCCGCCGCGCAGCAGATGTACGCTGACATCCGCGACTTCATCGCACGCTGGCTGCCCGGATTCGTGGCCGACAACCGCAGCTATTTGACCGTCGCCATCGGTTGCACCGGCGGACAACATCGCTCGGTCTATTTCGCCGAACACCTGGCGCACCATTTCAGCGCGCAACAACAAGTGCTGGTGCGACACCGCGAATTGGCCGGTTGAACACCCATCAGCCCCTGCGGATCACACCGGAAAAATCAACACCCTGGAATTCACCCGATTCCTCCGTGTTCTCCGTGTGCGCTAGTGTGGTGTTACATTCTTGATGGTGCTTATTGCGAACTCATGTGGGTCGGACTTCAGTCCGACATGTCGGGTTGAAACTCGACCTACAAGACCTTGCCGCACATTGGTATAAGTGCCCGATAGCGTACAACGCCACATTAAGGGCAACTGATTTTTACAGGCGAATCCCATGCCCCTGCAATCACATCTAAAACCGGGCGACTACCTCACCCTGCTGGGCGGGACACTGTGTGTCGTGCTGCTCGCGCTCAAGCTGTGGCATGGTGGGGTGGCCGATACGGCGGTCATCCGCAGCGGCGGCAAGATATTCCGCACCGTGCCGCTGTCGCGCGACCAGCGGATCGAAGTACCGGGGCCGCTCGGGGTCAGCATCATCACCATCGAAAAACTCCGCGCGCGCATCAGCAGCGACCCCAGCCCGCGCCAGTATTGCGTGCGCCAGGGCTGGCTGGCGCACGCGGGCGAGATCGCCCTCTGCCTGCCGAACCAGGTGAGCGTCGAATTGACGGGCGGTCAAAAGAAATATGACAGCCTTAATTACTAGGATTCAGGAACGCAGAATGAAAATTGAGGCAAGCTGCGACACCCCGGCTTCCCCGCACCTCGATGAAATGCGCGGGCAGTCGCCGCGCGCCTCAATCCGGAATCCTCAATCCACAATCCTGCTGGAGACTAACGCCGAGGACCATCACATCGCAAAGATGACGGCGGTCGCGCTCGGCCTGACCGTGCTGGAGAACGCCATTCCCTCGCCGTTGCCGGGGGTCAAACCGGGGCTGGCGAACATCATCACGCTGATCGTGCTGGCGCGCTTCGGCTGGCGAACGGCGGCCTGGGTATCCCTGTTGCGCGTGGTGGCCGGCAGCCTGTTGTTCGGCAACTTCCTCGCCCCGGGATTCTTTCTGAGTCTGGCCGGCGCCCTGCTCAGCCTGTTCGTGCTGGCCTTTGCCCGCCACCTTCCCGTCCGCTGGTTCGGGGCCGTCACTCACAGCGTCCTCGCCGCCTTCGCCCACATCGCCGGACAGATGATCGTGGTCTATCTGTGGCTCATCCCGCACAGCGGCATCGCCTATCTGATTCCCATCTTCGCCACGGCGGCGCTGGTATTTGGTACAGTGAACGGCATCATCGCGATGCAATTCATGGCAGACAGCTCCATTCACCACCGAGACACAGAGACACCGCGCAATGCCAACCCTTGAATCTCACCCTCTCATCACCTGGCCCGAACTGCGCTCACATGCCCGGGTTTTTCCCTGTGTCCCGATGTCGCTGCGGGGCAATATCTCATGAAAACGATAACCCTCGCCTTCACCGGCGCCTCCGGGCTGCCCTACGGCATGCGCCTGCTTGAATGCCTGCTCGCCGGCGGACAGCGCGTGCATCTGGTCTATACCCAGGCCGCGCAAATCGTCGCCAAGCAGGAACTCGGCTTCGTGTTGCCGAGCCGCGCGCAGGATGCGGAGCAGATGCTTGCCCAACGCTTCGGCAGTTTCAGCGGGGAACTCAACGTGTTCGGCATTCAGGACTGGTATGCCCCGATGGCATCCGGCTCCAATCCGGGCGATGCGATGGTGATCTGCCCTTGCACCATGGGCACCCTGGGCAAGATCGCGGGCGGCATCAGCGACGACCTCGTCGCTCGCGCCGCCGATGTCATGCTGAAGGAAAAGCGCACGCTGATCCTCGCCCCGCGCGAGATGCCCTTTTCCGCCATTCATCTGGAGAACATGCTCAGGCTCGCGCACGCCGGTGCCGTCATCATGCCGCCCAATCCCGGCTTCTACCATCATCCGCAGAACGTGCAGGACCTGGTGGACTTCGTGGTGGCGAGGATTCTGGATCACCTCGGGGTGGCGCAGGCGCTGGTACGCCCATGGGGCAAATAAATCCCCTGTCATCAGACGGTAGCGAGGGCGCCATCTCCCGGGTTAACGCTCATGGAGCGCAGCGCCACCTCGGCCAGATCGTTGCGTAAGGTTTGTATATCCAGCACCAGAACCTCAGATTCAGCTAATGATCCAGCCACGGGTGGACACGGATGACACGCAAAACCGATTGGGTTTTATCCGTGAAAATCTGTGGCTAATTTTTCTTCGCTTTTGCATCCAGCTCGCGCAGATGCGCCAGCTTCTCCGCGATCTTGCCTTCCAAGCCGCGCTCGGTCGGTTCATAAAAACTCACTACGGGCATGCCGTCGGGAAAATAATTTTCGCCCGCCGCATAGCCGCCCTCTTCGTTGTGCGCGTAACGGTAATCCTTGCCGTAGTCGAGCTGCTTCATCAGTTTGGTTGGCGCGTTGCGCAGGTGCAGCGGCACTTCGCGCGAACTGTCCTGTTTGACGAAAGCGCGGGCGGCATTATACGCGACGTATCCGGCGTTCGACTTGGCCGCGACGGCCAGATACAGCACCGCCTGCGCCAGTGCCAGTTCGCCTTCCGGAGAGCCGAGACGTTCATAGGTCGCGGCGGCATCGTTGCACAACTGGATGGCGCGCGGATCGGCGAGGCCGATGTCTTCCCAGGCCATGCGCACGATGCGCCGCGCCAGGTAGCGCGGGTCGGCGCCGCCGTCCAGCATGCGCGTGAACCAGTACAACGCCGCATCGGGATTCGAGCCGCGCACCGATTTGTGCAGCGCGGAGATCTGGTCGTAGAAGGCTTCGCCGCCCTTGTCGAAGCGGCGCATCTTTTGCGCCAGCGTGGCATCCAGGAACTTCGTATCTATCTTGTCCAGCTTGGCCGCGCTCGCTGCGGTCTGTAATTGCTCCAGCACATTGAGCAAACGACGCGCATCACCATCGGCATAGCCGATGACGCGCTCCTTTGCCTCATCACTAAATTGCAAAACCTCTGCCTGTGGGTCGGGCTTCAGCCCGACGCTTTCCGCAAATACCATACCCTGCTGTCGGGATGAAACCCGACCTACAAAAGACAGGGCTCGCTCGAACAGTTGCGCCATCTCGGCTTCGGATAACGATTGCAGCACGTACACCTGCGCGCGCGACAGCAGCGCGTTGTTCAGCTCGAAGGAGGGGTTCTCGGTGGTCGCGCCGATGAAAGTGACCAGCCCCTGCTCGACGTAAGGCAGGAACGCGTCCTGCTGCGACTTGTTGAAACGGTGAACTTCATCGACAAACAGGATGGTGTGGCGACCGCTCTGTTGCAGGGTCTGCTCGGCCTGCGCGATCGCATCACGAATGTCCTTCACGCCGGACAGCACCGCAGACAGCGGCAGGAATTCGGCATCGAAGGCGGAGGCCATCAGGCGCGCCAGCGTGGTCTTGCCCACGCCCGGCGGTCCCCACAAAATCATCGAATGCAACTTGCCGGACTGGAACGCGAGGCGCAGCGGCTTGCCTTCACCCAGCAGATGCGACTGACCGATAACTTCGTCTATGTGTTTGGGACGCAGACGCTCGGCGAGCGGCGCGGCCGGAGCGTTGGGCGCGAACAGGTCGGACATTATTCGCCCAGAACGTCAGCGCCTTGTGGCGGCACGAAACGGAAGCGTTGCGGCGGAATGGCCGGATTGCGTTGTAGCGCGGAAAAACGCAGCACGGTGTGGTGACCGAAGGCGTCGTGCAGTTCCATCGCCACCAGCTCCGAGCGGGCATTGAACGCCATGAGTATCTTCTCGAAGGTGGACTCGGCAGATTTCGGCGTCGCCTGCAGCCATTCCAGCCCGTCACGCACCCCAATGTCTTGCAGAATGAAATCGCGCTCGATCTCGTTGCTGCCGGAGAGCAGCGCGGCCGGGCTGCTGCCCAGCGCGGCATCCAGTTTCTTTACCGTAACCTGGTTGAGGTCCGCGTCGTACATCCAGAATTTCTGTCCGTCGCCGACGATGAGTTGTGCGTAGGGCTGGCGATATTCCCAGCGGAACTTGCCGGGGCGCACGAACTGCATGATGCCGGATGCGGTCTGCATCTTGTGGCCTTTGCTGTCGAGCACGGTCTGGGTGAATTCGGCCTGCGCGGAACGCGTGCCGGCGATGAAGGTTTTGAGTCTGTCGGTGGCGGCGGCGTACACAGCAAGTGGGAAACCAAGAATGACCAGAAGCAATGCGGAAAATAAATGTCCACGAAAAGCACAAAAAACACGGAAGGAAAGCATGCGCTGCGAATTTTTCGTTATTTGCATTTGTTCGTGACTTTCGTGTTTTTCGTGGACTGCTTCAGATTGTCTGTACTTCACTCCTGCCTTGCAGGCGCAATGACTTCCCGGTTGCCGTTGCTCTGCATCGGCGACACCAGCCCCGCCTTCTCCATCGCTTCGATCAGGCGGGCGGCGCGGTTGTAGCCGATGCGCAGATGGCGCTGCACCAGCGAGATGGAGGGGCGGCGCGTCTTGAGCACGATCTCCACCGCCTGGTCATAGAGCGGATCGGCTTCGGCATTCGTTCCGCCGTCCAGCTCGCCCCCTTCCGCCTCGGTTTCTTCCAGCGAAGTGAGTACGCCGTCGATGTAGTTCGGTTCGCCCTGCGATTTGAGGTATTCGGTCACACGGTGCACTTCCTGGTCGGACACGAAAGCGCCGTGCACGCGCTGCGGGTAGCCGCTGCCCGGCGGCAGATAGAGCATGTCGCCCTGTCCCAGCAAGGCTTCCGCCCCCATCTGGTCAAGGATGGTGCGCGAGTCGATCTTGCTCGACACCTGGAACGCGACGCGCGTCGGCACGTTGGCCTTGATCAGGCCGGTGATGACATCCACCGAGGGACGCTGCGTCGCCAGCACCAGATGGATGCCGGAGGCGCGCGCCTTCTGCGCCAGGCGCGCGATCAGTTCTTCCACCTTCTTGCCCACCACCATCATCAGGTCGGCCAGTTCGTCGATGAAGATCACGATGAAGGGCAGCTCTTCCAGCGGTTCCGGCGCTTCGGGCGTGATGCTGAACGGATTGGTCAGCGGCTCGCCTGCCTTGATCGCGTCCCGCACCTGCTGGTTGTAGCCGGCGATGTTGCGCACCCCGAGGGCGGCCATCAGTTTGTAGCGTTTGTCCATTTCCTGCACGCCCCAGTTGAGCGCGGAAGCGGCCTGGCGCATGTCGGTGACCACCGGGGTCAGCAGATGCGGGATGCCTTCGTACACCGACAGCTCCAGCATCTTGGGATCGATCAGGATCAGGCGCACTTCCTGCGGTGTGGATTTGTACAACAGCGACAGGATCATGGCATTGATCGCCACGGATTTGCCGGAACCGGTGGTGCCCGCCACCAGCACGTGCGGCATCTTGCCAAGGTCGGCCACCACCGGCTTGCCGGAAATGTCCTTGCCCATCGCCATGGTGAGCGGCGCATGCATGTCGGCATACACCTGCGACCCGAGAATTTCGGACAGATGCACCATCTGCCGTTTCGGGTTGGGCAGCTCCAGCGCCATGTAACTCTTGCCCGGGATGGTCTCGACCACGCGGATGCTGACCACCGACAGCGCGCGCGCCAAGTCGCGCACCAGATTGGTGATCTGACTGCCCTTGACGCCCACGTCCGGCTCGATCTCGTAGCGCGTGATGACCGGCCCCGGATAGGCGCCCACCACCTTGACCGCCACCCCGAATTCCCGGAGTTTGCGTTCGATCAGGCGCGAGGTGAACTCCAGCGTTTCGGCCGACACCGGTTCGGTCTGCCGGGTCGCCGGGTCGAGGATGTGCAGCGGCGGCAGCGGCGAATCGGGCAGCTCCGCGAACAGCGATACCTGTTTCTCTTTTTCCACCCGGGTGGATTTCGCCACTTCCACCACCGGCATTTCGATATGGATCGGCTGATGGTCTTCGACGCGTTTCTTTTCTTCTTCCACGATCACGTCGCGTTGCTGCATCGCCTGCGCGCCGATGCGTTTGTCCTGCCAAGTCTGCCAGGTGCGGCGCGTCCACAGCCAGCCGTCTTCCAGCCAGCCGCCCAGACGGTCGGTGAAACGCAGCCAGGACAGCCCGCTGTAGAGACTGAAGCTTGCCGCCATCAGCACCAGCAGAAACAGGGTGGCCCCGACATAGCCCAGCGCCTGCGCCAGCGCATTCCCCGCGATCTCGCCCAGCATGCCGCCGGGGGGTCCCGGCAACTCGACCTGCCAGGTGTACAGCCGCAGGTGTTCCAGCGCGCTGCTCGACAGCAGCAGTACGCCGAACCCGGTCAGCGAAACCCACAGAGTGCGGCGATCAAACAGACTGTCCGCGCGCAGGCGGCGGTAGCCTTGCCATACCCGCTGCAACAGCAGGGTGACCCACCACCAGGCGGAAAAGCCGAACACGAACAGCAGCACATCGGCCACCCATGCCCCGACGGTGCCGCCCGGATTGTGCACGACGGCTGCGGTCGCATCGTGCGACCAGGCCGGATCGGCCCGCTCATAGCCAAACAGAATCAGCGTGAGATAGAGCGCCAGCGCCACCAGCAACAGCCAGCGCGACTCGCGCAGCAAATGCAGCAGACGCTCCGGTAGCGGCGCAGTCTGGGTTTCGGGCAGCGCCATCAGGATTCACCGCCCGGCGCCCGGCCGTTCTCGTCGGCGATGAAACCGAAGCGGTGTGCCGTTGCCACCGCCTCGATGCGCGAATTGACATGCAGGGTCTGGTAGATGGCGGCGACGTGGATCTTGACCGTGCCTTCCGCCAGATTAAGCAGGCGGGAAATTTCCTTGTTGCTTTTGCCCGCGCCAAGCAGTTGCAGAACTTGCAACTGGCGCGGGGTGAGACCGTACTTGCTGGCGCGCTGGCTGCGTTTGTCGTTGAGCGCCTGCCCGGTTTCCAGTTTCGCCACGGCCTGCTGCAACAGCTGCGGCGGCACGTACACTCCCCCTTCCAGCACCATGCGCAGGGCAGACAGCATGGTCCTGGAAGGCGACATTTTGGAGATGAACCCCATCGCGCCCAGATTCATCACGTGTTCAATGTCGTCGCGCTGATCCGAGCCGGACACCACCACCAGCGGGATGTCCGGGAAACGCTGGTGAAAGAACTGCAGCGACGAAACGCCTTCGCTGTCCGGCATGTTGAGATCGAGCAAGGCCAGATCGAGATCCGGGTTCGCCAGTACCCGTTGCAACCCCTCGCTGAAACTTCCGGTATCGAGAATTTCCACTTCGTCCGCGAGTTGCTGCAATACATAGCGCATGCCATCGCGAAACAGGGCGTGGTCATCCACCAGCAGAACTTTGATCTTCATTCAAATCCCCTTTTTCCCATCGCGCGCATCATAGCACCGCAGCAGATGCAGGCGGGATGTACGACACGGCGTGCGGGTGCCTGTTTCTGCCGGATGGACCGCTTCCCCGCGCCTCTGGCAGGATCGAAAAGTGTGTCCAGCACACTCATTGCATCGCCAATAACAGTTTAATATCCTGCGCCAGCCATTCCGGCTGTTGCGCGAACGGGGACAACAGCACTTTGCGGCCGGAAGGCGAGATCAGGAAGGTGCCCGCCGAGTGATCGACGGTATAGCTGCCACTCTTGGTCGGCTGTTTCTGGTACAGGATATTGAATGCGCGCGCGGCCTCGGCCGTCGCCTGCGCGTCCCCGGACAGGCCGACGAAAGCGGGATGGAACGCCGGCGGATACTGCGCCAGCAACTCGCGCGTGTCGCGCTCCGGATCGACCGTGACGAACAGCACCTGCACCCGGTCCGCATCCGCCCCGAGCAGGCGCATCACCTGCGCCATATCCGCCAGGGTGGTGGGGCACACATCCGGGCAATGCACATAACCGAAGAACAGCGCCACCACCTTGCCGCGGTAATCCGCCAGACTGCGCGCCTGGCCCTGCGCATCGAACAGATGGAAATCGGCCCCGGCATACTGCGCGGTCACGTCGCTCGCCTTGAAGGGCGAGGGCAGCCTGGGTTCGCCGCAGGCGACGAGCATCATCGCCATCAACATCGCCCACCCGAAATTACGCAGCAACATGACAGGCCTCCGTCCATCCGTACACATAAAAGGTATAGCCGACCTTGACCAACCCATAGACGCCGAATCCGATCACCAGCAACCCCGCTGTCAGCCGCACGCGCGGCGACTGTGCCCAGCCGCGGAGGCTTTCCCAGAACAGACCGATGGCCAAGAGATTGGGCAGGGTGCCCAGCCCGAACGCCGCCATGATCAGCGCACCCTGCCCGGCACTTCCGGAAGCCAGCGCGGTGATGAGCACGCTATACACCAGGCCGCACGGCAGCCAGCCCCACAGCAGGCCCAGCCCCAGCGCGCGCGGCACGGTGTTCACCGGCAACAGCCGGGTCGTGTAAGGCTGCAGGTGTTTCCACAAGCCACTGCCCAACCGCTCCAGCCGCCGCACCGCGCCCCACACGCCGGCCAGATACAGGCCGAGCAGGATCAACATGGCACTCGACAAGGCAAACAGCAGATGCTGCACCGGCACCTCGTCGCGCAGCAACATGCCGGCCTGGCCCAGCGCGCCGACCAGCGCGCCCGCCAGCGCATAACTGGCGATGCGCCCACCGCTGTACGCCAGATGAAAGGGCCAGCGCGCGTACCCCACCAACCCCATCCTCTCCCAAAGGGAGAGCCGGTCGCCCTTTCTCCCCCCGGGGGAAAGTTGGATAGGGGGTTTCGGCACCTGCGACGTGAACACGCCGACGATGCTGCCGCACATGCCGAGGCAATGCACGCCGCTCAACAGGCCGACCATGAATACTGCAATGACACTGAACTCATTCATGCGATGACTCACGTTCCAGTAATTTCACATCCAGGTACCGCGCGGCCGCTGAAGCCTCCGGCGCACGCATCCGGGGGATGATCCCCAGCAGCGGCGCATCGATCCGCTCGCGCAGGGCATCGATATTTTCCTGCAGGGCCGGCATCGTCTCATCCAGCCCGTTTGCCACCCAGCCCGCGCATTCTAGCGGGTACTCGCGGATCGCGCGCAGGGTCAGCAGCGCATGGTTCAGACAGCCGAGGCGCATCCCCACCACCAGAATGACCGGCAAGCCGAATTGCACCGCAAGATCGGCGCCGGTCTGCCGGTCGTTCAACGGCACGCAGAAACCGCCCACCCCTTCCACGATCACCGTGTCCGCTTGTGCCGCCAGCTCGCGGTAAGACGTCATGATGCGACCGAACTCGATCCGCACGCCGGCATGGCGCGCGGCCAGATGCGGCGCGATGGCATGCGCAAAACAGTAGGGATTGATCTGCCCGTAAGCCGCCTGCACATTGCCCGCCGCACGCAGCAGGAGCGCATCCTCGTTGTGGTCGTGTGCGTCGCAGCCCGCCGCCACCGGCTTGAATCCCACGGCGCGTTTGCCCTGTGCGGCAAAGGCACGCAACAAGGCGCAACTGACCAGCGTCTTGCCCGCGCCGGTGTCGGTACCGGTGATGAAATAGCTCATAGTTTGAAATCGGTGCGGATGATGGCGCGGCCGTCCGCAGCGAGTTTCGGCGCCGGTTTCCAGGCATGGCCGTAGATGATCTCGAAGGTCGCGGGCAGCTTGCCGTCGCGGCGCAAAGTTTCGTAGTTGCGCTCGATCTGCGCCCACTTCGCCCGGCCCGTCATGCCGGTCGCGCGGCCCGCCATCGCATTGTGCGCGCCGATGCGTTTCAGATCCTGCATCACGGCGCGCACCTCGTCGTAAGTCAGCGTGAGTTTTTCCATTTCCATCACCGGATCGGCGAACCCGGCCGCCACCAGCATGTCGCCGATGTCGTGCATGTCGGCGAATCGATTGACATGGTTGTAGCCGTCCACGCCGCGAAATGCGGTGCGCAATTCTTGCAGCGTGTCGGGCCCGAACGTGGAGAACATCAGCAAACCTTCGTTCCCGATGATGCGATGCAGCTCGACGAAAGTGGCCGGCAGATCGTTGCACCATTGCAGGGCCAGGTTCGACCACACCATCTCGACGCTGCCCGCCGCGAGCGGCAATGCCTCGACATCGGCGCACAGAAAGCGCTCCCGCTTGCCCGCGAACAGTTTCCGCCACCAGCCCGCGGTGCCGCGCGCCGCCTGCAACATGCCCAGGGCGATATCGAGCGCGACGATTTCGGCCTGCGGATAACGCGTCCCCAGTTGGCGCGTCCCCCAGCCGGTGCCGCTGCCCGCATCCAGCAAGCGCGCCGGGCGCAACTTGATGTAATCCAGTTTTTCCAGCATGCGCTCGCACACTTCGCGCTGCAGCACGGCGGCTGCATCATAGTCGGCTGCGGCGCGACTGAAGGCGCGCCTGACCTGCTTTTTGTCTATTTCGAACTCATTCATTTCATTCACGCAAAAATTGCGCCACAGGCCCGATGAATTTTTCGGCATGCGACAAAAACGGCAGATGTGCCGCATCCCTGATTTCGACCCTGCGCGCCGTCGGTATATTTTCCGCCAGGTAGCGTGATGCCTGCGGCGGCGTGAGCTTGTCCCGCTCTCCCGCGACGACCAGCGTCGGCGAGCTGATCTGCGCCAGTTCACCGCGCAAATCAACCTCACGCAGGATGTCCAGACCGGCACGCAATGCATCCAGTTCAGGCTCGCCGCGTCTGAACAATTTTTCACGCAACTGGCTCAACAACTCCCGCTCGTTCTCGCTGCCGCGCAATTGCAATGCCAGAAAACGGCGCAAGGTCGCCGCGTGATTATTTTCCAGCTCGGCGGCGAATTGCTGCAAGGTTGCAGCGGGCATTCCGCACAACCAGTCTTCGCGTGCGGTGAAACAGGGCGTGCTGGCCACCAGGATCAAACGCTCGATCTTGTGCGGCTCACGCGCCGCCCAGCGCTGGGCGATGAGGCCGCCGAGCGACCAGCCGAGCACGCTGACGGGCTCTGGAAAACGGTCAGACAGTGCGTCCACCATGCAGTCCAATTGCAAGTCCGGCTTTAGCCCGACATCCTGCATCAGTCGGGCCGAGGCCCGACCCACACTGAAGCCATGACCCGGCAAATCGACGTTATGCACTTCGACCTGTTGCGACAGGCGAGCGACCACATCGCCCCAGACACCGCCATGCATGCCCCAGCCATGCAGCATGACCAGCGCCGCACCACAGCCCGACACATCGACATGCATCCCGCTGCCCCTCACCCCCGTTCCCCCTCTCCCGCCGGGCGAGGGGTACGGTCGGTCGCTGCGCGGATTTCTGATTTCCCGGCCAGCGCATGCAATGCCTCAATCAATCGTTGTACATCTCCCTCCGTGTGCGCGGCCGACAGCGTGATGCGCAGGCGCGCGGTCCCTTGCGGCACGGTGGGCGGTCGGATCGCGGCGACCCAGATGCCGCGCTCACGCAGCCCTGCACTCAAAGTGAGCGCCTGCTTGTTATCACCGACCAGCAGCGGCTGGATGGCCGTGTCGGAGGGCATCAGTTGCCAGGGCAGATCGTTCAGCCCTGTGCGCAGCTTCACGATCAATCGTTGCAGGTGCGCACGCAAGGCATCGCCCTGCTCAATGAGCGTCATGCTTTCCAGCAGCGCAACGGCTAGCGCGGGAGGAGATGCCGTGGTGTACACATAGCTGTGCGCGTGATTGACGAGGCTGTCGATCACCACTTGTTCAGCCGCGACGAAGGCCCCGGACACGCCCGCAGCTTTGCCCAAGGTTCCCATCAGGATGAGGCGCGGGGAACCCAAGCCGAAATGGGAGAGCGTGCCGCGCCCGTACTGGCCCAGCACGCCGAATCCGTGCGCATCGTCCACCAGCAGCCAGGCATCGTGCCGCTCGCACAACGCCAGCAACCCGGGCAGCGGTGCGAGATCGCCATCCATGCTGAACACCGCGTCGGTGATCACCAGCTTGCTGCCGCTTTGCTGCTTTGCCAGCAGCGCATCCAGTTGCGCCAAGTCGCCGTGGCGGTAGCGCTGCACCGTTGCGCGTGACAGCAGCATCGCATCGTTGAGCGAAGCGTGGTTCAGTTTGTCGGCGTACACCGTGTCGCCTTTGCCCGCCAGCGCCTGCACCACGCCCAGATTGGCCATGTAGCCGGTGGAGAACAACAGCGCGGCCGGTTTGCCGACGAAAGCGGCGAGACGTTGTTCAAGCTGGTGGTGCGGGGTGAAATGGCCGTTCACCAGATGCGCCGCCCCGGCCCCCACGCCCCATTGCTGCGCCCCCTGTTGCAGGGCAGCAATCAGTTGAGGGTGATTGGCGAGTCCGAGGTAATCGTTGCTGCTGAAGGCGAGATAGGGTTTGCCATCAACGATGATATGCGGCGTCTGCGGCGTCTCCAGGGTGCGGCGCTGGCGCAGCAGGCCCTGTGCGGCGCGTTCGTCCAGTTCAGTTTGTAATTGGGCAGAAGGCAAATTCTCACCACAGAGACACAGAGACACAGAGCAACCCCGTCGCGGATGCGCGCCGCTTCAACAAGGTTTTTCTCCGTGCACCCTCTGTGTCTCTGTGCCTCGGTGGTTAATGGTTCTTTTCGGCGAAAGGATACATACCCAGCTTGTCCAGCAGCGCGCGGTCGCGC
Organism: Ferrigenium sp. UT5; assembly: GCF_045866295.1. Lineage (NCBI taxonomy): Bacteria > Pseudomonadati > Pseudomonadota > Betaproteobacteria > Nitrosomonadales > Gallionellaceae > Ferrigenium > Ferrigenium sp. UT5. Next base: position 36,422 of record NZ_BAAFRY010000005.1, on the reverse strand, counting down.
TCGACCTCGGGGTTGCCGGTGGTCAGCAACTGGTCGCCGTAGAAGATGGAGTTCGCGCCGGCGAGAAAGCACAGCGCCTGCACCGCATCGCTCATCTGCTGCCGCCCGGCGGAGAGGCGCACGCGCGCGTCGGGCATGGTGATGCGGGCCACCGCGATGGTGCGCACGAAATCGAGCGGATCGAGGTCGGCGGTATCCGCCAGCGGCGTGCCTTCCACCTTGACCAGATTGTTGATCGGCACGCTTTCGGGATAGGGCTCCATGTTGGCCAGTTGGGCGATCAGCCCGGCGCGCTGGGTGAGGTTCTCGCCCATGCCGACGATGCCGCCGCTGCACACATGCATCCCGGCTTTGCGCACCCGCTCCAGCGTGTCCAGCCGGTCCTGATAAACGCGCGTGCTGATGATGTCGCCGTAGAACTCGGGCGCGGTGTCCAGGTTGTGGTTGTAATAGTCCAATCCCGCCACGCGCAGCTGTTCGGTCTGTTCATCGTCAAGCATGCCCAGCGTGGCGCAAGTCTCCATGCCCAGCGCGCGCACTGCCTTCACCATCTCCACCACGCTTTGCATATCTTCGGCGGAAGGTTCGCGCCACGCGGCGCCCATGCAGAAGCGATCCGCGCCCGCCGCCTGCGCGGCTTTTGCCGCCTTCACCACCTCATTCACTTCCAGCATCTTCCTGTTTTCCACACCGGCATTGTGAAACGCCGATTGCGGGCAATAGCCGCAGTCCTCGGAACAGCCGCCGGTCTTGATCGACAGCAGGGTGGAGAGCTGCACCGCATTCGGATCGAAGTGCTGGCGGTGGATCTGCTGCGCCTGGAACAGCAGATCGGCGAACGGCAGTTTGAACAAGGCTTCGACCGCAGCCACGCTCCAGCGTTGTGCAGCGGTATCGACGGGGGCGGGACGAATGAATTCGAGGGCCTGGCTTGACATGATGGGATTTTGCTTTCGAGGGTTAAGGCGTTAAATTGCGGCAGGCATGTTCGTCGAAGGGGGCCGTCTTGTCAATTTCGCAAGGTTTCTTGTTGAACAGCCGCGCTTTTATTGCGCGCCATTTGCCGGCGCAACCGTGTCTGCTGTGCGCCGCGATGAGCCATGACGGCCTGTGCTGCGCCGCCTGTCGTGCGGCGTTGCCGCATCTCGGCGCCGCCACCTGTCCGCTGTGCGCCCGTCCGGCACCGGGGGGCGCAGTCTGCGGGCAATGCCTGCAACACCCGCCCGCATTCGACCGCACGATCGCCGCTTTTGCGTACCGCTTCCCCCTCGACCAATTGGTCAAGGCGCTCAAGTTTCACGAGCAGCTGATCGTGGCCGATTTCCTCGCCGATGCTCTGGCGGCGCGGATTGACACCCGCCCCGACGGACTCATCGCCATGCCCCTGCACCCTTTGCGCCTGCGCAACCGGGGTTTCAATCAGTCGCAACTGCTCGCCGCGCGGGTGGCGCAACGGCTCGAATTGCCGCTGCTGTCTGGCTGGGTCGAACGGGTGCGCGACACGCCGCCGCAGTCTTCCCTCCCCTGGGCGGCGCGGCACCGGAACCTGCGCGGCGCATTCGCGGTCACCCGCCTCGCGGAGGTGCGCGGCAAACATCTCGCCATCGTCGATGATGTGATGACCAGCGGCGCATCGCTGAACGCACTGGCAACCGCCCTGAAACAGGCCGGGGCGCGCGAGGTCAGCGCGTGGGTGGTGGCACGGACGCTGTCGCCAACGGAACAAAACCCGGGACCGTTGTAAAAAAAGCGGGGCGAACTGGGGTCCGGCACCTTATTGCGAAGGGGTATCCGGCTTCAATTCTTTCAGTTTCTGCTGCACGAACGCGCCCAATTCGGGCGACAGCGTCTGCGTGGCCAGCGCCTGCCGATAAGCGAGCTGCGCATCCTCTATTCGAGCCGCCGCCTGCAGCGAAATGCCGTAACCCATCAGCCAGATGCCGTTGCGCGGTTGCATGCGCAGCGCCAGCTGATAATGGTTCACCGCCTCCTTGTGCCGTTGCTGGCGTTGCAACAGGGCGGCATAGAAAGCCTGATAGTCCGCATTGTCGTCCGCCTGCGCCAGATAGGCTTGCAACGTCTCCACCGCCCGCGGCAACGCGTCTTGTTCGATCTGCATGCGCGCCAGCGCCATGGCAAAGTCCAGCCGCAGCGGTTTCAACTGCAAGCCCGCTTGCAGCACCCGTTCCGCCGCCGCCGCCTGGCCGTTGTCGAGCAACAGTGCGGCCAGCGCGAAGCGCGCCTGTTCGTGCCCCTCGTTCGTTTTCAGGGCGGCCTCGAACGCCGCCAGCGCTTCCGGCGTTTGTCCCGCCTGCCGCGCCTGCAAGCCTTTGCGATATTCCGCGTCCGCGCGCTGTGTCGGGCTGATTTTTTTCAGCGGCAGCGCGCGCTCGCTGCGCATCACAGGCGGCCGGGATGCGATGGTGGCAGCCGGTTCCCCCGTCCCCTCGTCCGCCGCAATGCCCGCCACCAGCGGCTTTCTTGCCGGGGACGGTTCGTCTGCCGTGCGCAGGGAATCCGGTAAAGGCAACAGGCTCAATTCATAACTGAGTTTCGACGCAGGCTGGGCGAGTGCAGCGCTCACTTCGCTGGGTGACGCCACGGTATCCACCTGACTCGGTGCGACGCTGCCGCTCACTTCAACCTCGGCCTGCCGCTCCTGTCTGTCCGGCAGCCGCGAGAGCGTCAGCGCCACGATCCCGGCGAGCAAGACCGCGAACAGCGCCCATTTGATCCAGCGCTGTTCTTTCCGCCGCGGCACCGCGCGAATCAGGGTCTGATCCGGCGCGGTATGCGCACCGCGCTGCTCCAGCTCGTTCAACACCTGATTGATCAGGCTCATAGCAAGTATCCCAGCGCCAGTACGCTGGCCGCGATCGCGAGCAACGCGCCGGACAGCGCCCAGGGCAACCAGTCGCGGCGGACCTCCGGCGTATCGGCGGCGGCTTCGGAGACATGCTTGCTGCCAACCACCTGACGGCCCTCGGCAAACGCCAGCATCAGCGCCTTGTGTGCCACGATATTGACCAGGCGCGGCGTGCCGCCGGTAACGCGGTGCATCTTGCCTACCGCCGCATGCGCAAACAGGGTGTCGCCGACATAACCGGCCACCGCCGCGCGGTGGCGCAGATAGCGCTCCAGCTCGTCGCGGCGCAGGCCCTTCAGTTCGTACTGGAAACTGATGCGCTGGCGCAACTGGCGGATCGAGTTGTGGCGCAGGCGCTCGTCCAGTTCCGGCTGTCCGAATAGCACCACCTGCAACAGCTTGCGCTTCTCGGTTTCCAGATTGGTCAGCAGGCGCAGCACCTCGAGACTTTCCAGCGGCATCGCCTGCGCCTCGTCCAGACACACCAATACCCGTTTGCCCTCGCGCGCGAAATTGAGCAAGGTGCGCGTCAACTCCTTCAGCAGCAGGTGCTGATCGATATTCGGGTCGAGTTGGATGCGGAATTCGTCGGCCAGCGCCAGCAACAGGCTGCGTGGTTCAAGGTAGGGATTGGGCAAATACGCGGTGACGAAGCGTGTTGCATTTTTGGCATCAGTCGCGCCCTCATCCTGGGTGCCGATAGGGGTGGTGGCCTGCCGGCCCTGATTCAGCGTGGCGAGAAACTTCCGGCACAGCAGCGTCTTGCCGTTGCCGACCTCGCCGGTGATCTTGATGAAGCCCTCGCCGTTGCGCGCCGCCACCAGCAGGGTGTTCAGACCTTCCTGGTAAGTGCTGCAGGCAAAGAAGAAACTGGTGTCCGGCGTCAGTGAAAACGGGGGTTCGCGCAGTCCGAAATGCCGCAGATACATTGTTAGCGTGTCATCGCTTTGATGCGGTCGCGGCTGCGCGTGATATCGTCCGCCCAGTCCTGGTCGCTGTTGATGATGGTCGGCTTGATCAGGATCACCAGCTCGCGCTTCTGCGTGCTTTTGCTGGTCTGGCCGAAGATCGTCTTGGGCAGGCCTGGCAAGCCGGACTGGTCGTCGAAAGTCGCCTGGCGCATCAGCCCGCCAATCGCCACGATCTGTCCGTCTTTTGCCCGCACAATGCTGTCGGTTTCGGATACCGAGCTGGAAGCGAGCGGCAGGTTCAGGGTGCCGCCGACCCCGCCCACATCCACGCTCTTGTTAACCGTGCTGACCAGACTGACCGAGGGATGCACATGCAGAATGATCTCGCCGTTCTGGTCGATGCGCGGCGTCACGTCCAGCGCGATGCCGGAGAAGAACGGTTGCAGCGTCACCGAGGGCGTACTGGTGGTCGAGGTGCCGGTGGTGGTGGTATTGGTCACGTTGGTCACGAAAAATTCGTCCGTACCTACCTTCAGTACCGCCTTCTGGTTGTTCAGCGTGGCGATGCGCGGGCTGGACAGCACATGCACATCGCCCTGCGTTTCGAGGAAATTCAGCAGCGCGGCAAAGTTGCTGGTCTGGAACGCCATGCCGAACAGACCGGCGGCGACATTGCTCACCAGATTGCTGCCGGGATTCGAGCCGAACTTGGGCGAGGTGGTGGCGGCGGCGGCAAAGTCCACCATGGTGGCACCCGCCGCCAGCGGCCCGGCATTCTGCAGCACCGTGCCCGCACCGAGATTGCCGACGGAGAAGCCGCTGTTCGGGCCGCGGCCAAACACGGCCCAATTCACTCCGGACTGGAACGATTCGTTCAACTGCACCTCGACGATCTTGGCTTCCAGGATCACCTGCCGCTCGATCGAAAGTTGCGAGGCCTTGAGATAGGCCGCGACATCCTTCATCTCGTCCGCCGTGGCACGCACCACGATCACCCCGGACATCGGGCTGATGATCACGCTGCGCCCTTTTTCCGTGCCGACAATGGCGGTCAGCGACTTGCTCAATTCCTCCCAGAAATCGGCATTGCTGGTCGTGCTCACCTTGCTGCTGTCCAGCCCGGTCGTGTTGCTGGACGAGCTGGTTGAAACACCGTTCGCGCCGGTCGAAGTGTGCGGGGAGTCCGACACCGAACCCGAGCTGACGCGCAGGCTGGATTTGCCCTCGCGCTGGCCGGTCAGATAGTTCACCTGGAAGATGCGGGTCTGCAAACCCAACGGCTGGATGTAGATGCGCGTGCCATCGACCTTGTATTCGTAGCCGTACATCTCGCGGATGGCTTCCAGCGCATCGAACACCGTCACGTCCTTCAGGTTAAGCGAGATGTTGCCGTCGATGTCCGGATGCAGCAGCATGCTGTAGCGCGTGCCGGACACGATGGCCATGAACACTTGCTGCGCCGGCGTGTTGTTCACCGCCAGATCGAATTTTGCCTCCGCCGAGGCGGCATCCACCGGTGCTGCTTGTGGCAGCGGCGGCAGCAAGGCCTCGTTGATCTGCTCCTGGGTCTGGGCCGAAGCCACGGCCGCATCAAGTTCGCTATCGATCTGGCTCTTCACCGAAGAATGCGACCCGCCCGTGGCACAGCCGCCAATCGTGAACAGACACAGCACGATGAACATCCGTTTCATTTCATACTCCCATTTTTGCTTTCGTCACAGCCACAGCTGGTGGCTTTCCGTGTGGCCGGCTTGATTTTTTTGCGGTTGGTTTTTTGGGCCTTGGCCCCGCTGGCTACATGCGCGGCCCCGTCATTCGCCGCGCTGCGCGCCGCCTTGCGGATCACCGGCAAACCATTGCGCCCGGTACAAGCCAGTTGCGTCTTCGACAGGTGCACGGTCGGGTACAAGTGCATCACCTGACGTCCCTGCGCTCCCATCAGCACCACGCAAGTCTCGTTCACCACGGTCAGCGTGGCCTCGCCGTATTTCTGTCCGACTTCGACTTCCGTGCCGTTGATGATCGCCGCCTCGCGTTTGCCGGAAAGGATCACCGATTGCAATCCTGCCGGCGCCGGCGGCGGCGTTACGGCGGCGCCATTTTCCAGGCTTGGCATCAGCTCGACGGCCGGCCGGGTCGGATCGGGCAAGTCTTCCGCGACCGCGCCGGCACTGCATAGCGCCCCCAGCAGGAATACCAGCCTTCTCAAATCTGCAGCCATTGTTTATCCAGACTCAAGGTATAAAGCGTCAGCGTCAATTCCGCGTTGGGGTACTTCGCCACCTGCATATTCGCCATGCCCCAGAACATCTGGGTCGGCAGGTTTTCGAGGGCGCGCAAATACTGCAACAGATCGGCATAACTGCCGCGCACCGTGATCTGCACGCCGTGTTTGAAGATCTGTTTTTCCGCCGCGGCCGCATGCTGTGCCGCATCCCCCTCCGGCTCGATGAACAGGGAAGCCGGCAGCGTTTCCAGCGCCAGCAATTGCAGGCGCGCATTCCGGCTTAAGACCTGTTCCAGCAGAACGGCCATTTTCTCCGGCGGCACCAGCTTGTCCTGGGTCTCTTTCAGATAGGCATCGCCCTGGGAAAGCTGTTCGCGCAACTGCGCGATGCGCGCGCGCTGCGGCGCGTCCTTGTCGCTCTGCTTGGCTTGCAACAGCGCGACCAACTGCGCCTGCAGTTCCTTCATTTTTTCCTGCTGCTGCACCACTTGGGACGACAGGCGCTTTTGCTGCACCAGCAAGGGATCAAGGAACAAGGCATTGATCAGCGAAATCAAAACGAACGCGGCGGCGGCAAAAATCAGCGCACGCTCGCGCAGCGACATCGCTTCGACCTTGCCCACCAGCTGTTCCCAGCGTTCGCGCATCATTTCGCCGTCCCCGCGCCCACCACCGAATGCAGGCTGAATTCAACGTAGGAAGTCACGGCCTTGCCGTCCACCAGCGGCTGTTTCATTTGCAGGCTCTCGAAAGTCTTGCCGCGCATCACCGCCTCGCGCCCCATGCGCTGGATGTAGGTCGGCAGCAATTGCGGGTTGGTCACCGCGCCCTGCAAACTGATTTGCGCGCCATCCCCGTTGATATTGAAACCGGTCAGCCACAAGCCCCGCAACGATTGGCGCGCGAAGGCGATCAGATATTCCGAATAGCCTTGCGTATTGCCGATTGCGCCGCTCTTCAGGGTTTGCAGAATCGCTTCCTGCACTTGCGCCTGGGCTTCGAGGCTGCTCAATTCGGCGTTGAGTTCCTGTTGCGCGCGTTGTGGCGAAAATTCGTTGGCGTAATTGACCAGGCGTTTTTGCTCCGACTCGTAGCGCTTGGTCATCTCCGTTGTTTGCCTGGCCAACTCCCGCACCTGATACCAGGCGTAGCCGTAGAACAGCAGCGAGCCGAGCACGATCAGGCCCAAAGCCTGCAACATCGTCACGGCAGAGAAATATTTCTTCTGCTTGAGGAAGATCGGGTTGAACAGATTGATCTGCTGGCTCATAGCGTCTTCTTCTCCTGCCGCAGCACCGCCCCTATCGCATGCAAGGCGTCGCTCGCGTACTCGCTGTCGTCCAGTTCCGGCACTCCGATGATATCCATGCCCTGTGCCAGATCGAGCGCCTCGGCGGGCAATCCCGGATTGTCGCCGAGCAGCTCGACCAGCCCCAGTTCGCGGGGAGCGGAAACCAGCAGGCGATTGATCGAAATCTGGTGGAACTGGCGATCGAAATAATCCAGCGACCGCTGCACTTCGAGTTCGACGCGGTCACGATACTGCTGGCGCAGTGTTTCGTCGGCATCCGACAATTGCCCGATCGAAATATCGATGCGCCGCGCGAGGAGCAATTCGCCGCCGCTGGTGATGGTCAGCAAGCCGCCTTCATCGTTAAAGGCCAACAAGGCCAGGCCCCGCCCTTCGGTTTCATACAGCGCGGCGACATTGCGTTGCGCGGTCTCCGGAATATCGATCACGCTCAAATCGATCCTGGCCTTCTCGAGCAGGGAGATGCGCTTGCGGATGGTTTCATTCGAGGCCGCCACGGCATACAGGGACTGCGGGCGCTCGCTGCCGTACTTGCCGGCCGGAATCTGCAATACATCGATGGTCGCATCATCCACGTGGTAATTGAGCGAATCCTTGATCTTCCAGCGGATCGCCGTCTTCAACTCATCCACCGGCACATTCGGCGCCTCCACCATCAGCAGTTGGTATTCGTTCGCGCCCAGCAACGTGGTAAAGCGCGCATTTTCGAGCTGCGCTTCCTTGCGTATTCTCTCCAATGCAGCGGAATTCACCTCGGTCGCAGGATAGAACGCACAGCGCGTCACTTGCGGGCGCACGCCGACATATTTCGCCTGGGCGACATATACCCCTTTGCCGGAAAGGACAAGCGACGTCCAGCCGGCTTCGCGGCTGCCTCGTCGAAATAAAGATAAAAACTGTGGCAGTTCCATAATTCGCGTGAAGGTAAAGGACTAACCCATTGCTGTCAATGACTCTTTTGGCCTTGCGTGTCCTGTTTTGGGCGTTTTCAGGGGCGGATTCAATTCTGAAGTGCAACTTTTGTAAGTGAATTTAGGTGGCGAGCTGCGATAACAGTCCGACCCACAAAACTGACCGGTGCGTTCAATACACTTCGCGCAGGTAGATGAATTCGTTGTTGCCCTTGTATACGCCGAAGGTGGCGCGCGCGGCCTTGCTGGGATTGACAGCCGCGCCGTTACTGCCCGCCAGCAGATAATTCGGGGCAGTGATGCTCACATCCACGCTGCCCGTTCCGCCGCCGGTCGGCTTCGACAGCTTGAACGACAGAATACCCGCGATAGTCTGGCCACTTGCCGGTGTCGGCGTGGTCGTCCATGCACAGCCGGTTTTGCACTGGTAATTGGACAGGCCGAGTGTCAGGCTGGTTACGCTGTCGGTAAGGCTGGTCAGCCAGTTTGTGCCGTCGTGGTACTGCACCGTCGCGCTCATCGGCAGGTCAAGCAACTCGGAGCCATGTGCATTGCCGATCTTCACGCGCCCGCTCACAACCTTGACGCCGCCCTCGACCGAACTTGAGGGTATCGCTCGCAACGAAGTCACAACTGTATTCACTGAGTCAACCGCACGCACAAAGATATTGGTCGGTGCAGTAGGCGATGCAGAGAATGTATAAGTAGGCGTAGCCATCGTGCCGACACCCGCGCTGAATGCGGCGGCAACAACCGTATTGTTCGCCAGCGCACCGGGGCCCGGATTTTGCGTCGTCGTGCTACCCAATGCATCCCATACGGACAGTGTCACATTGTTTGATAAGCCAAATGCACCGTGATAATTGGTCGTTGTGCCACCTGCCAAATTTCTTGCAATAACCTGCACGCTGAACGGCTGGCCGGAATAGATGAACCCGTTGTACAAAGTCGGACACGTCAACCCGGTGGGGCAAGGCATAGGTACGGTCGCCGTCGCAACCACTGCCGTATCGAAATGATCCGGAATGAAACTTCCTACATTACCGCTCGTTCCCGTAGCAGTCAGCGCGGAGCCCAAGTAGCTGCCACTGGTCAAGTTTGCCGTCAGGGTAATTATGCCAACCTCTCCCCAGCTCAGGTTGTTCGCCGTTGCCGCGCCATTCACAAACGTACCGCCAGAAATGGTGTTGTTGGCTATCGCCGGATTAGTTCCTCCTCCCGGTGACACCAGATTTGAAGACAGCGTGACACCTTCCGCCGCTGACTCCTTGCCAAAGTTGGGCGTAGCATTGCCCGCATTGTTCTTCGCCGTGACGGTGGCATTAAAGTTTGTTCCGGCCTTGATCGGTGCCGCCGTAATCGCGCTGAAGGCGAATGAGGCAGGTGCCGCGATGAAGGAACCACTACCCGTCATCACCAGCCCCGCATCCCCCGTGCCGGCACTGCCGGTATAGGTCGCATTCAGCGTCATCTGGCCGACATCGGCGTATTGCAGCGAGGGCTTGGCGATGCCGCTGGGATCGAAGGTCAGGCTGACGTTGGCACCACCCGCGCCACACGCCGCAGTTGCATTGTTTGCCGCATTCAAGGCCGTGCCAGCCACGCGCACTGCCTGTGTGCCGCTGGCCGGATTGGTGTAAGCACATTTCAGGTTCACCGTCTTGGTGCCCGTCATGCCGGGCGCACACACCAGCGGATTGCCGGGAGCGGCTTTCACGGCCTGGATGGTCAGGGTGGAAACGCTTTCTGCCAGATGGTTGGGGGCGGACACCAGCAAGGCCGAATTTGCCGACGTGAAGGTACACGTGCCCCACGAGCAACTCGTGGCGGCAACAGGTGCGGGCGTGCTGGTCGCATCCAGCGTCACGCTGCCCACCGTCGTTACCTGAATGTTCTTGGCCACGGTGCTGCTGCCCGCTGGAATCGTGAAGGCATTGCCGCCGCCAAAGTTCACCGTCGAGGTACCGGCTGCGCTCAAGGTGCCGGAAATGCCCGCCGTATAAGGCGCGCAGGGAATCGCATTATCCGCACAGGCTTTAATCGTTAGCGTGGAAGGGGTGCAGGTCACGCCCTGACCATCGGCATGCTGGATCTCGAAATGGTGAGGCCCCGCGCACGAACTCATCGCAGTCAATGCGGAAGCCACTGCCGCCGTGTAATTGAACGTGACATTGCTCTTGATGTTCAACAATCCTGCCGTAAACACTCCGCCCGTAATTGTCGTTCCTTGATGGACATCGATCGCCTTATTGCCTGCAGCACCAGCGTAAACAGGCTGCACGACAAAACCGGTCAGCAGCGTGTTATTCCCGATCTCGAAATAAGTTACGCCAGAATACAAAAGGATCTGCAGGTTCGCTGGATTGCCACCATTATTGACACTGCTGCCATCCCATATGCCCGATGATCCGCCATATAAAGCGGTGTCGTTCTTCGCATTGGTCGTGACAAATATTCACACCAAACCATTTCCCGACAATGTGATAGTGCCGCCAGGAGGAGAAGTATTACTGTTACCGACAGTCAGTTTATTCACGTAGTAATCGCCGGGGGCGAGTTGTGCCGTGGCACCTGGCGCGACATACAGCTCATTGATAAAGTAATTGCCCCCCGTGAATGCACGCGTACCGGTTGTAACGCGCACATCACCATATGACCCTGCCGCCAATCCACCAGCACCAACCGTCGTAATAACCGTTGACGTTGGAATAGGCGATGGCGGCGCAGTTAATGCGGCACCTGCCGAACTCCAAGCGGTCGTTGTGCCTGGATTCAAAATCGAATTACCCGTCCCGGTCACTGCCACACCATTCACATTGGTACCCGCACCGACAGCAGTTGTTCCACCTGATGCGACCACATTGCCCCCAGCAGGCATGGGAGGTAAAAGTGAATTACAAGCTGCCCCGCCACCGCCGCCCCCCGTTGCACAACTATTTTGTACAACGCCTGTAGTCTGATTGGTAATCGTGTAATTGGTCGGGCAAGTTGATACGATTTGCCCTGCGGTTAAATTAGTCGTGCCCGTAATGGTGATGTTACCTGCCAGCGTTAATTGCGTACCCGCCGCCAGTGTTAAGTTTGCAAATGTCGTGTTACCAGTGATGGTTTGGTTAGTGCCCGTCAGTGCAACGGTACTCCCCGCAGGTGCGGTAAATGTGCCGTTGTTGGTGAGGTTGCCACTAAAGCTGATGGTGTTGCCCGATTTAATCGCCAGGATACCGCCGGTGTTCACCGTGATATTGGCGACATTCAGCGTATTGGCATCGGCGAGGATATTGGTGCCATTGGCAATAATCACCGTCGCACCCGCAGGCGGCTGTGTGCCACCGCAATTCGTCCAAGCCGCCGACTTATTCCAGTCTGTTTGTTTTGTCGCAACGCTGGTACAAGTGATTGCCGCAGCACTTCCTGCCATCATCAAACTCACTAACGCCAACCCAACTACGCTTATTTTCTTTAACATCACGCGCTCCATCAAATTGCACAACATCCGAGTAACCAAAAGCCTCGCCACCCACATTTCCACCCGGCATCTAATAAAAACGGGGCGGATTCTAACTGCTCAACTGCATTTACCCAACTCTCTTGCGCATTACCTGGTCAATTTTGTTGTCACATTACTTGCCCAGCTTCACGCTGATCACCCGCTGCACGTAAAGTATCAATGGGGTCACCCATTGATTCTTCATTTTCCGTCCCCTTCGATATCAGCGGTAAAGCCAATGGGGCGTTTCTTCGGTGCCGGCGGGACGGCGCTCATGCAGCCATCAGGCGGGTCGACCCAGGCCATTGCGCACCTATCCATTTGTCATGGCACCGTCTGAGAAAGCACATTGATCGCCATTTTTCCCGCCACCTTATTGAGGCGATCATCGTTGGCCCAAAATTCATCGCAGCCATGCTGTTGAGCTGTAGCAAGTGCAATGCGTCCGGAGTTTTAAGTCCGTGCCGTGTGCGTAGCTGTAAAGCCCGCTCAAAGGTGCTGTCGTCGATGCGAAGCCAATTTTGAGCAGCAAGAAACTCCTCGTAATCTGCCGCCAATATATCGGACGATTCCCGCAATGGCTTGATCAGGACTTCCATACGCACCAAGGGCGAAACGCACAGAACTGCATCTCCGTTCTGAGACAAAAAGCGCCGCACTTTTTCACTAAAGGGTGCGACGTTTTCCATCAGATAAATAACGACGCAAGCATCAAGATAAACACGCCGCATTAGCGATTACCCCAATCGTTGCGTAGCTCGCTAATGCGCTGTTGCACTTCATCAGAAAGCGCAGCAGGGCGCTGTGCAAAGCGCGGGGAAGCAAGCAGCTCCAGCGCTTTTGCCGCGCTACCGTCCCCAGCGATTGAAGTGCGTAAACCCTTATTCGGGGCTGGCAACAGCGTTAAGTAGGCACGCCCGGCAGGAATAAAAGTGAGTGGCTCGAGCGGATGTATGTGTCCACTAGGATCAATTTCGACTTCGATGGTTTGCAGCATATTCAATCTCCTTCGTTAGTGTAGTGCTGCACTCTTAACGATACTTATTGCGAACCTTTGTGGGTCGGACTTCAGTCCGACATGTCGGGTTAAAACCCGACCCACAAGGGCTTCCCGCACCTTGGCATAAGTTCCAGATAGCGTGCAACACTACATTAGCTTGTTAAGAAAAAACGGGGGCACGGTTTCTGGTATTCATACCTTCCGCACTCCTTCACCGTACTTCGCCACCGCCTTATCTACTGTCAGCAGCAACAAACTTTCCACGCGCGCTTGCGCGACAAGGATGCGGTCGAAAGGGTCTTTATGCAGTTGCGGCAGATCGTTCACGGCGACGGTGTGCTCGCTGGTGACAGGCAGTTCGCGGTATCCGCTGACCAGCAGCATGCGCCACAAACGACGCGGATCAACTTTGAAGTCTGGACGATCAAGACTGTTTTTGATGGCCACTTCCCACAGGCTTGCCGCACTGAACATGAGTTGATTGGCGGGATCGAGCAGCAAGGCGCGGGCTTTTGCCGAGAGCCGCTCCGGCTCACTGGCTGCCCACAGCAACAGGTGCGTGTCGAGCAGCAGGTTCAAGCGGCTTTGCCTTCAAACATGCCCGCGATCCCGTCGTCACTCATCTGATCGAAATCATCCGGGACGGAGAACTCCCCTGCCATGAAGCCCAATCGGCTGACGGTTCCCGTTTCTGTTTTACCCAACGGGATCACTTTGACCATGGGCTTGCCCGCCTTGGCAATGATGAACGCCTCCCCCTGCGCAGCCTGCTCGACCAAGCGGGATAGTTGGGTTTTGGCATCATGGATATTGACTGTAAGCATGGCGACCTCTCGATAAACTAACGGCGGTTAGTCTACAACAAAGATTGCGGCGGCAATACTGCCATTCTGGCGTAGCGTGTGTTGTTGAAAAAAATCGAAAAATCGGGGATAAACTGTTTTCCACAAGCCAGAACACCATTCATTTTCCGCTCCCTTCGATATCACCTGTCCTGTGTTCAGAAGTCTCGTCAATTCCGCATCACCGTGCCGCAGATGGTCTATCCAGACCGACGTATCCACCAGAATCATGCCGGTTCAGACTGGCGCCGTGGAACATATCAAGCAAAGGCTCCGAGCCGCCAAGCAATGCCAGCCGTTTGGCGCTCTCGCGCTGGATCAATGCCTTAAGCGCTTCACGAACCAAGGCGGTCTTTTCCATTGGGCCGGTAAACGCTTGAGCTTTCTCAATCAAATCGTCATCAAGTGCAAGTGTGGTACGCATGAGCATTATCTCCAGTAATGACGCGCACTTTGTAACATCGAATGATGCCGCAATCAACGCATGACAGGGCTCATTGCCGCATCGAACAACACTCAATCAAGTTAGCAGGTGCGCGGTGCAGCCCGGGCCAATTGAACGCGGCCAAACAACACAAAACCAGGAATCATCAAACGCGCGGGTTTCATCGCCAACCCAACCCTTTACTTTGCCCGCAATAGGCCGGGACAGTTTACTTGCCCATCTTCACGCTGATCACCCGCTGCACGAAACCGGGATCGCCCGGTGCGCCCGCCGTTTGCGCCGTGGCGGTCACGTTGTATATCCAGATGGTGGATGCACCTTCGGGATATGAAGAAGGCACGCAATTCACCGTGACAGTGAATGGAGACAGCGTGCCGCCCAAAGGGTCCAAAGTTTTATTCAATACACATCCTTGCCACTGGATGCCCGGACTCATCTGGGTCACGTAATAGGCCGCCCATTCGATACCGGCCCGCGCCGCCTGGTAGGCGCGCGAACCCATCACGTCCATCGCCGAGCTTTGGTGTTGCGAAGTGGAGAACGACACCATCGCGATGCCGAGGAAAGACAACACCACCAGCAGAAAGATGGCGGTGATGATGCTGAAACCGTGTTGAAGTTTTTTCATGGCGCGTTGTTTACATGAATTTCGTTGTACAGGCTGACGCTTTCGTTGCTGCTGGTCAGCGTAAGGCGCACTGCCACCAAGCCGAAGCGCTGGTTGGCAACGGCATAATCGATGGTGCAATCGCTCACCTTGTCGGCGAGGGTAGCCTTGGTAACGCCCAAAGTATGGGTAAAACCATAGTTCCAATAACGCACAAGCAGCCCGGTTCCATTACCGCCGACCGTCCCCAGGTTTTCGCACGCATATGTCACCGCCTGTTGCGCTCCATCCACCACATCGAAGCGTTGCGACGGCAACTCCGCCCATACCGGCAATACAGGTGCGGCAAAAGTAATCGTCGCATTGCCATTGGTCATTTGTGTAACTTTGCGCAGAATGCCCGCTACCGTTTCGTCATACGGCGGCACGCCGTCGGACTGTGTACTACCGACAACGATGTAATCGGTGTTGGCAACAATTGGAATCCCAGTGCCAACGATGTCGAATTTGGTAGTTCCTCCAGCACCGAAAATCAAGACATTATTGTTGCCCCCGCTATCTGCGCGGTAGCGACCGCCATCCTTGGTCGGCAGAAACTCGATATAAGTCAAATTTTGACCTTGAGGTCGCACGCTGT
This sequence comes from Ferrigenium sp. UT5, assembly GCF_045866295.1. Taxonomy (NCBI): domain Bacteria; kingdom Pseudomonadati; phylum Pseudomonadota; class Betaproteobacteria; order Nitrosomonadales; family Gallionellaceae; genus Ferrigenium; species Ferrigenium sp. UT5. The sequence continues at coordinate 21,177 of NZ_BAAFRY010000005.1, read as the reverse complement.
TCGGTACCGCCGTGCGCACGTCGCGCGCCATGCGGCGCAAGGCCGTATCCGCGATGTCGGTGAGCTCGGCGCGGCGCGCGCTATCCACATAGCCTTGCACCGGCGCCTTGATGAAGATCGCCACGATGCCGGCGATGATGCCGGTGATGACGATGACGACGATCATTTCGACCAGGGTGAAGCCTCTGGATTTTTGTGGGTCGGGCTTCAGCCCGACATGTCGGGCTGAAGCCCGACCCACATTTCCATTTTTGTTCTTTCTCATCAGTATTTCGTCCTGTACCCGTCGATCGCAATGGCCGTTCCCTGCGGATCGGTCACGGTCACGGTGATGCGCACGGCGCTGCCCGCCGCGATACCGCCCAACGCTTCCGGCACGATGGCCACGCTGGCACTATAGTTGGCCAAGCCCGAAATAGCCGCGCCACTTAAATCGTAAATCCCTGTCGCAGGCCCGCCGTTGGGAAATCCATTGTAATCACTGACGACGTGATATTCGGAAGCACGGTTCGCCTGTGTCACCGCATTGGTCACGCCTGACGCCGCAATAAAATCCTGCAACTCGATTTCTTCCAGCAGCGATTCCGCCACCGCCATCGCCTGCTTGTGCAGCAACGGATCGGCGCTGTGCGCCGTCACCTGGTTCATCACCAGCAGGATGCCGGTCAGGGCGATGCTGATGATGACGATGAAGATGATCAGCTCGATCAGGCTGATGCCGTGCTGAACGAGACGCTTCACCTCTGCCGCTGATGGCAATTTGCCACTCATGCCTTGCTCCCTTTTATTTTTGCGGTAAAGCCAATCGGGCGGCTCTTGCCCACAGGCTGCTTCATCAATTCGCGAATTCCGTTCATCAACCCAATGATTGCTTGATCGTGGCCGGATACTTTACGCCCCAATTCCAATAGCTTCGCTGCCAACTCTTTGTTCGTGGAGAGCCTCTCGCGCAGTTGCACGAAGGTGCGCACCACCAACAAGCTAACTTCCACAGCACGGTCTGATTTCAGCACATTGCCCAACATCAACGCGCCATGTTCCGTGAAGGCATAAGGCAAAGTCCGTGAAAATTTGAGCTTGGCGAGGTGGTCACAATTTGTGACCACCTCGATTTTTTCTTCTTGTGTAAGCTGAAACATAAAACCGCAGGGAATCGTTCCAGATTCCGATGCACTGCCTGATTCAATGCTTTGGTCGGCACGCCATACAGCTCCGCCAAGTCGGCATCGACCATCACCTTTTTCCCGCGCAATACCAAAATACGCTGCGCGACTGACTCAATGGCGATGATCTCATTCGTCATGGCTTCACTTTCACGATTGGCTCGATCAGGCTGATGCCGCGCTGCTTGCCATTTTGTGCCACGCGCTCGCCTCGATCTTGCTTGAACATCTCTCGAACACGCGGCTCGGCGCGCTTGAGCAATTCCGGGTTCTGCGCGCAGGCCATCAAAAGAAATTCGCGCCCCGCCTCGATCTCTTGTAGCAGTTGGAAATTTTGTTCGGCTGTTCTCATTGTTGCGCCTGAATCTTCCTCAACTCTTCAATATCAATCAAATCCTTGCTGCGCCCCGTGCCCGACTTCATCTCGATCAGGTGCGCAATGGAGGCCACCGGAACATCGAGCGAACCCACCTTCACCATCGTAGCATCCCGCCGCAATTGGGCAAAAGGCACCGCCGGCTTGACCAGCACATCCAGCGTCAAAGCCCTGGCCTCGCTGGTACGCAGACTGAACGCCAGCATTCCCTTCTCCCGATGCCACTGCTCGATCAACTCGGGCTGTGCCAGTGACTCCAGCGGGACAGGGATTCCAGGGCGCATCCCGGCGCTCTTGGCAGCCGCGATAAATCGTTGCAGATTCGCCTCATCCATCGCCAGCACCACGTCCACATCCAGCGTGACCCGCTGATACCCCTGCAAGGCCACCGCCAGCCCCCCCACCAGCACGAAATCCACTTCCGCTTTCGCCAGCAGCTTGAGCAGGTCGAACATGGTCATGCAAGATGCCCCGACTTAATGCACATAGCCCGTCTCGGCTTCAATAGTGATCGTAGTTGTGCCATTGATGGTAACGGTTGCCGGTGTCGCTGGAGTCGTCAGTTGCCCCAACGCATTGAAGGTGTAATTTCCCGCGCCGGTCAGCGCCGATTTCACGGTGCAAGTGAGATTTGTTCCCGTCAGCGTCGTAGTGCAATTCGGATTGGCACCCTGCGCCAACGTCACGGTGACGGGGGTATGTTGCGCGATTGCTGTCTTCTGCGCGAAACGCAACAGGGATTTCACCTGGTCGGCGCTACCCCTGTCCTCGAACTCGCTGACGGTGAAAAAGCGCGGCAAAACCGCCACCGCCAGAATGCCGACGATGACCATCACGGTGATCAGCTCCACCAGGGTGAAGCCGCGGGTTTTATTAAGCCGCTCGATATCGCAGGAGCCCGCTTGCTGGCGATGAGATTGCGCCAGCAAGCTGGCTCCTGCGACAAACTCTTCGCCCGATGGATTATTTTGTGGGGTCATAACGCGCCGCGAATTGTTTAACGTGCCTCAATATCTCAACCAGCCTGTCTGCTGCTGAAAGCGCCCGGTTCAGAATCGCCGCTTGCAGTTCGCTATCCTCCGGGTAATCGTGCGCAAAAGCATTGCGCATTTCACGCAACTCCAGCCATTCGTCCACCGAAGGCAAAGCGCCAATCTTTTCCAACCGATTCAGCTTGTCCAGATAAGCCTCCAGATCGCCTTGCTCCTTGGTCAACTCCAGCACCATCGGCAACAGCTTCGAACCCATTGCATCCTGCAGCTTGGCGAAACGGCCGACAAACTGATCGAGGATCGCCACTTGGTCGTCGTCCAACCCGCGCAACCGCTCAGCGTTCAGCGGCAAAACGGCTTGAAGCGAGCGCTTCGCCCACAACATGCGTCGCTCATGCGTCTCGCATTGCGCCAGTACCAAAGAAAATAGACTGGGGATCACAATCTCACCCCGTGCTGTTTGGCTATTTCATAGATCGGCAACACTTCTCCACCCTCACGCTGCAACACCAGATCGATCTTGCCATCCCCGATACGGCGCTTGAGCTGCGCCAGAAAAGCAAAGCGCGCCCGCACCAACTGATCGGCATCGCGCATACCGGACCTCACATACAAATCCACATCACCGCCTTTTGCGGCATCGTCCACCCGCGAACCGAACAGCCACACTTCGGCCTGGGCACCGAAAAAATGTTCGGTCTCCTGCTTGATGGCGGCAATTTGTTCGGTGCTTAAACGCATGTCTGTTAAACCCCGGAAGGTATGCACTTTGGCAACGGCTCGGCAGTATAGCAAAACGCCTCCCTGCCCAACAAAGAACAAGGGAGGCCGAAGCCTCCCTTGTTGCATTGCCTGTGCCACCCCTCGATGGGCTGAGGGCAAGGAGTGGCCAGATTTAATTCGAGTCTGACCCCATTTACCTACAGAGCTGTTACACCATGAACCACTACATTTTGAGTAGCGCCACCATTTGTTTGAGTAAGGAGACAGGTATTAGGGCCAGCAGCCAACGCTACAGCAGTAGTTGTAAATCCAGATGGGAACTGACCGCCTTCCATGATAGCTGCAATGCCAGTCGTACAAGTCAGGCCAGTTGTAGTAACTCCCTTACCTGCTATTTGAGACAAAGCGCTATTCATTGCATCCGCTGCTGTAATGCCGCCCACCACGCCATTCAGTGCGGCAGTCCTGGCATCAGTGGACAAGTCAACAAACCTCGGCAAAGCAGTCGCTGCCAAAATCCCCAGAATCACGATCACCACGATCAGTTCGATCAATGTAAAACCTTGTTGTTTCTTCATTTCACTCTCCTAGAGTCGATGGGGCCGCGGCCCCGTTAGTTTTCCAAAACGCCGGTTTCTGTCCCGGCCGCAGCCAAGCGTTCCACCAGCGGGCGCTAATGTAGTGCAGAAAACTCAACGGTGGCAAGCTTTTATTGCGCGAAACGGATCCGGCGGTCGCCCGTTTGCGACGAACGGTCTGGCCGCTCAGGCGCCGCGCGCGAGCGAGTAGGCCAGGAGCACCAGGGTGTACAGCCCGCCCAGCAACAGGAAAAGTCCGGCCTGGCGCGCATGGCGTTCGACATAGCGATCCAGGGTGTCGCGCGGGATTTCCAGCGGTTTGAGCGCGCGCCGCAGGGACAGCCACTGATTGGCGCTCGCTTCAAACCCGCGCAGCAGACTGGGGCGGAACAGCAAGCACAGCGCGACGAATGCGGCGCACAGCGCGCCCAGCAAGGCGCTCAACACCAGCGCATCCAGCAAACCGGCGAGCATGGAGGGATAGTAATGGTAGTGCCGCGCCAACCCCGCGAGGGTCTCCGTCCGGTCCAGTTTTACGCTGAAGAAATACAGCACGAACAGAGCGCCGAGCAGGATCGCCGCACCCGTCCAGTGCCGGTGGCGATACAACCAGGGGTCGAGTGAAAAATTGCTTTCCAGGGTTTTGTCCAGGGTGCGGGTCGAGACCCAGCGGTTGAGCGGCGCGCTCAATGCGTTGAAAGCGCCGGGCCGGAACACCAGCAATGCCCCGACCAGGATGCCGGCCACGCCGCCCAGCGCCAGAAAGATAAGCGCGGATTGCAGCAGCCAGTCCTGGATGAGCGGGTGCACGGGATCAATCCAGCCAGCGGTAAGGTTCGGTGGGTTCGAACAGGGTGCTGACCAGCTCCTTGCCCGATTCGGGCCGGCCGAGCGCGGCATCGTAGCCGAGCCGCACGTGGAACCGGATCCATTTATTGCCATCCCGTCCGGGGATGAAATGGTCGGCCTGATTCAGCACATAGATCAGGTCGCGCGACTTGAGGTCGAACATCCAGTTGCCGGGCGCGACCGTGCGCGGGCTGGGATCGTAGTATTCGCCCTTGTAGTTGGGCGGCAGTTTTTGCAGCCAGGTCATGGGATTGTCGGTCGCCAGCACGGAAAGATTCTGCTCGGTGGCGGCGGCGCGCGTCTGCAAGGCACCGTAACGCAACACCAGCGCGCTTTGCAGCGCCCCTTCCACCTGCTGCATGGCGGCCTTTTCCGCCTGCTCCTGCACCAGCGGGACGCGCATCAGGAACAAGCCCGCCAGCACCACGATGATGATGATGACCACGATGAACTCGATCAGGGTGAAGCCCTGTGGGTCGGGTTTGAGCGTGTGCTGTTGGGGCTTTAGCCCCTTACAGCCACGGCCTACCCCTTGCGGGTGCAACCCGACGGGATTGGCAGATGATCTGCCGCTTCGTCGGACTGAAGTCCGACCCACGTTTAGATTTGTCATCTGTGCAACGCCGCTTTGCCCAAGTCCCACATCGGCAGGAAGATGCCGAGCGCCAGCACCAGCACCAGCGCGCCGAGGGCGACGATCATGATGGGTTCGATCTGCGCGGAGAGGGTCTTGATCTCGTATTCGACTTCGCGCTCGTACATGCCCGCGACTTCGAACATCAGGCCGTCCAGGTCACCGGTCTCTTCGCCCACCGCAATCATCTGCATCACGGTCGGGTTGAACACGCCGGTGGCATGGGCGGTGCGCAGGATGGATTCGCCGCGCTCGACGCCGTCGCGCATCTGCTCGATCTTGCTGCGCATGTATTCGTTGTCCACCACCATGCCCACGGTATTGAGCGCCTGCACGATGGGGATGCCGCTCTTGAACGACAGCGCCAGGCTGCGCGCGAAGCGGGCCAGCGTGCCTTTCATGATGATCTTGCCGGCGATGGGCAGTTGCAGCTTGTAGCGATCCCACTTGTAGCGCCCGTCCACCGTGTTGATCCAGGCGCGGAAGGCGACCACCGCGCCAATCAGTCCGGCCAGCAGCAACGGCCAGGACGCGACCATGAAGTTGGAGAATCCCATCAGGATTTTGGTCATCAGCGGCAGTTCGGTATGAAAACCCTCGAACACCTTGGCAAAGGCCGGGATGACGAAGATGTTGACGATGACCAGCGCGATGGCCATGGCGACGACGACGAACATCGGGTAGCGCACGGCGGACTTGATGCGCTCGCGCATGTCCTTCTCGAATTCCAGATGTTCGTACAGGCGCAGAAAGGTCTGGTCCAGCATGCCGGTCATTTCGCCGACCTGCACCATGCTCAAATAGAACGGCGAAAAAATCTTGGGATGGCGGCGCATCGCGGTGGAAAGCTCGCGCCCGCTGTCCAGGCTTTCGCGCAGGTCTTGCAGCATGGCGCTGAAGGTCGGGTTCTGCGAAGATTCCTGCAGTCCGGCCAGCGCGCGCATGATGGGCACGCCCGCCTTGAGCAGGGTGTACATCTGGCGCGAGAACAGCATCAGTTCCAGCGGATCGACGGTCTGTTTCTGCGACAGGCGCTGCCACAGGGTCTGCCCCTGCGCCTTGGTCGTGCTGCTGTTGCGCGAAATCCGGATCTCGGTCGGGGTGATGCCGGTGTTCAGCAAATGGTCGGCGATGACGCCGCTGTCGGCCCCTTCCAGGGTGCCCTGCACCAGCTCGCCGCCGCGGTTGCTTCTGCCCTTGTAGTTGAAAACCGGCACGCTTAATCCTCAACCTGGTTGCTGATGCGCATCACTTCGGCAATGCTGGTGTGGCCTTGTTTCATTTCGGCCAGCGCTGCGTCGAGCAGCGTGCGCCCCTTCAAGTAAGCGCGGGCGGTCTGGATGAATTGGGTGTTGCCCTCGTGCACGGCGGCATCCACCAGGTCCTGGGTCATCTCCAGCATCTCATAGACACCCATGCGGCCGTGGTAACCGGTGCCGTTGCAGTGCGAGCAGCCGCGGCCGTGCACCAGCTCGCCCCACTCGCCGCGCGTCACGCCCTCCGCTTCCAGCCATTCGGTTTCCTGCGGCGTCGGCTGATGGGGTTCGCGGCAGCTTTCGCACACGCGGCGCAACAGGCGCTGCGCCAGCACGACCTGCACCGAAGAGGCCACCATGTATTTGGGCGCCCCCATATCGACCAGGCGGAACAGGGTGCCGGCGGAATCGCGGGTGTGCAGGGTGGAGAACACCAGGTGGCCGGTCATCGCCGCGCGCATGCCGATCTGCGCCGTTTCGGCATCGCGCATTTCGCCCACCAGGATCACGTCCGGGTCTTGGCGCAAGGCGGCGCGCAACACCGTGGAGAAACTCAATTCGATCTTTTCGTTGACCTGCACCTGGTTGATGCCGGGCAGGCGGTATTCCACCGGGTCTTCCACGGTGATGATTTTCTGGTCGATGGTGTTGATCTCGGACAGGCCGGCGTACAGGGTCGTGGTCTTGCCCGAACCGGTGGGGCCGGTGACCAGCACCATGCCGTTGCTGCGCTGAATGATCTCGCGGAAACGCTTGAGCATGTCCGGCGGCATGCCGAGCTTGTCCAGGGTAAGAAAGCTGCCGCTCTGGTTGAGCAAGCGCATCACCACCGACTCGCCGTACTGCGTGGGCATGGTGGAGATACGCACGTCGATCGCCTGTTCGCGCACGCGGATATTGAAACGACCGTCCTGCGGCAGGCGTTTTTCCGAGATGTCGAGGCCTGACATCAGCTTGAGGCGCAGGGCGATGGCGCTGGCGATCTTGCTGTCCGCTTCGGTTTGCAGGTGCAGGGCACCGTCGATGCGAAAGCGGATATGCAACCGGGTTTCCTGCGGCTCGATATGCACGTCGGAGGCGCCGATTTGCACCGCATCCTCGAACATGGTCTGCAACAGCTTGACCACCGGCGCCTCTTCGGTGCCCACCGTGTCGGTCAGCGCGCCGAAGTCGATGTAGCCTTCGCCCAGGTCTTCCGAAACCTCGCGCGCCAGCCCGCTGATCTCGTCGGTGCGGCGATAGACGCGGTCGATGGTTTCCAGCAACTGCCCTTCGGTGACCACCGCCACGTCGATGTCGCGCTTGAGGATGCGCGAAATTTCATCGAAGGCGAACAGGTCGGTCGGGTCGGTCATGCCGATCAGGATGGCGCCGTTGCGGTCTTCCAGCGCCAGTGCGCGGAAACGGCGCGCCTGGTTTTCCGGCAGGCGGCGCACGATCTCGAGGTTGGGGTTGTAATACTTGAGATTGATGTAGGGGATGTTGAGCTGCTTGGCCAGCGTTTCGGAGATCTGGTCTTCGCTGATGAGCCCGTTATCGACCAGCACGCGCCCCAGTTTGCGCCCGCTGCGTTTTTGTTGTTCCAGCACGAACTGCAACTGTTCGAGCGAGATGAGTTTTTGCTGCACCAGCAAGTCGCCGAGGCGAATTTTTTCCGGACGCGCCATAATCCCCCCTGAAGATTTTTTACCGACGCCCACGAGCGCCTTAGCGATGGGAGCGGAAGTTAGCCGTTTTCCCTATATCTGACAAGACCTTTCCTGACTTTTCACATGTTCGATGTCATTCTTTTCCAGCCCGAGATTCCGCCCAACACGGGCAATGTCATCCGTCTGTGCGCGAACACCGGCGCGCATCTGCACCTGATCCGCCCGCTCGGTTTCGACCTGGACGACAGACAGTTGCGCCGCGCCGGACTGGACTACCACGAATATGCCGCAGTGCAAGTGCACGATGACCTGCAACAATGTCTCAATGTCCTCGGCCACCCACGCATATTTGCGCTGACCACCAAAGGCGCACAACCGTTCTTTGAGATGACTTTCAAGGCGGGAGACGCATTTCTGTTCGGCCCGGAGAGTCGCGGCCTGCCGGCAGACGTTCTCGATTCGTTGCCCCCAGCCCACCGCGTGCGCCTGCCGATGCGCCCCGACAATCGCAGCCTGAACCTGTCCAATGCGGTCGCGGTGACCGTGTTCGAAGCCTGGCGGCAGTGCGGGTTTGCCGGGAGCGTGTAGGTCGGGCTTCAGCCCCGTTGTGGGTCGAACTGTAGGTCCGACCCACAAAAGCCGGTCAATCGCTGGAAAATTCATCGCCCGGTGCGCGGCTCAATAACAGATCGACCGCTTTATCGGCATCCAGCGCCTCATACAACACGCGATAGACCGCCGCACAGATGGGCATATCGACCTGATGCCGTTGGGCGACGGCTTGCACTTCGCGCGCGGTATAGACGCCTTCGGCCACATGCCCCAGTTCCTTGAGGATGTTGGGCAGCGATTGATGGCGCGCCAGCAGCATGCCGACCTGGCGATTGCGTGACAGGTCGCCGGTGCAGGTCAGGATGAGGTCGCCCACGCCGGACAATCCGCTCAGCGTCTCCACACGCCCGCCGAGTTTCAGACCCAGCCGCGACATTTCGACCAGGCCGCGCGTGAGCAGCGCCGCGCGCGCGTTCATCCCCATCTGCATGCCGTCGCTGATGCCGGCGGCAATCGCCAGCACGTTCTTGATCGCGCCGCCGATCTCGACCCCGACCACATCGGTGCTGGAGTAGATACGCAGGCGGGAATGGTGCAGGGACTGCGCCATTTTCCGGGCAAAATCGGGATCGGCCGCAGCGAGGGTCAGCGCAGTGGGCAGCCCGCGCGCAACTTCCTGCGCAAAGCTGGGGCCGCTCAACGCCCCGCAGGGAAATGCGTCCGGCAGCATCTCGCGCACGATCTGATGCGGCAACAGCGCGGTGCCGGTTTCGAATCCCTTGCACAGCCAGATCACGCCGGGGAATTCAACATTGCCTTTCCCGTTTGCCCCGTCTCCCGCTTGCGGCGGAACGCGGGATAGGGCGGATTCAGGCGGGAGAGGATTGAGGCGCGGTGCGGCGGGTGAACCAGCCTTGTAAAAATCACCGATCTGCCGCAAGGTGGAACGCAAACCGGACACCGGCACCGCCACGATCAACAATTCGGCGGCGGCAAGCGCCCCCTCCAGATCGGCGGTGACCGACAAACTCGCGGGAAAAGTCACATCGGGAAGATAGCGCCGGTTGCGCCCGGCCTCCCGCATGGCCGCCACCTGCGCCGCATCGCGCGCCCACAGGGTCACGGCGTGCCGGCCCGCAAGGCTGATCGCCAGCGCCGTGCCCCATGCCCCTGCTCCAAGCACCCCAATGTTCATCGTTTATTCGCCCCAGACATCGCTGTTTTTGATGAAGCCGACCGAGCCATCACGATGCCGCACCTTGACCCAACTCCCGACATTGCCCAACCATTCCAGCCCCACCTGGCGCTCTGCCCTGAATGCCAGTGAAGCGCTGCTGCTCCAGCTCTCGCGCACGATGGCCTCGCGCGCGGTGACCACGACATAGCGCTTGCTGCTCAGGTTGCGTTTCTCGATCCAGAAAACCTTGCCGGTTGCGTCACGCGCCTTGACCCAGCCTTCCAGCTCGACCAGTTTTTCCAGCGGCAAATAGCGCGTGGCGACATACAGCTTTTTGGCCTTGAGCGAATTGGCGTCGTACAGGATCGCCGGCGTGGCGACCGAAACATATTCCGCTGCAGACAACGCCTGGCTGGCCAGCAGCAAACTCAATGCTGTCACCCATCTCCGCATCAGTGTTTGACTTCGGCAGCTCCGGCCTGCGCCTGCGCCTGTTCTTTTTGCTGCTGGTAAATCGCATCGAAGTTGATCGGATTGAGCAGCACCGGGGCAAAGCCGCCGCGCACCGCCAGGTCCGACACCACTTCGCGCAGATACGGATAAAGGATATTGGGACAGAGCACGGCCAGCACGGTTTCCAGCTCCTGCGGCGGCATGTTGCGCACCTGGAAAATGCCGGCCTGCTTGGCTTCGATCAGGAACATCACCTGGTCTTTTTCGGGCAGCTTGGCCGTCACCGTGACGGTGACTTCGACCTCGAACACGCCCTCTTCCACCGCGGCGGCTTTGGTCTGCAACTGCAGATCGATGTGCGGATTTTCGCGCTGCAGAAAGATCGCCGGCGCGCCGGGGATCTCCAGCGACAGGTCTTTCACGTACAGTTTCTCGATATTGAACAGCGGTGCGGCCTGTTCCTGGGGTGCGGCAGTTTCGGTCATTTTCGTTTCCTTGGGTTAGGGGTTCAAGAGCGGCAGCAGTCCGCCCGCCTGATCGAGTTCGACCATGTCATCGAAACCGCCGATATGGCGATCGCCGATAAAAATTTGCGGCACGGTGCGGCGCCGGCTGCGTTGTTCCATGATGACCCGCTGCTCCGGGTCGAGATCGACGCGGATCTTCTCGATTTCGGTCACCCCACGGCGCAGCAGCAGCCGTTCGGCATTGATGCAGCACGGGCAGACGGCGGTGCAATACATCACGATTCTGGGCACGGCGCGCTCCTATCTTTCCAGCGGCAGATTGGCTTTCTGCCATGCCAGCACGCCGCCGCTCAACAAATACGTCTCCGTGAAACCCTGCTTGACCAGCCACGACGTGATCGGTGCGGCACGTGCGCCGTTGCGGCAGACCACGACGATGGGGCGGGTGCGGAATTTTTCCAGCTCGCCGACGCGCTCCTTCAACTGCGGCGCCGGAATCAGGCGGCTGTTGATGATGTGACCGTTGTCGTATTCGCCTTGTTCGCGCACGTCGAGCACCAGCGCGTTGTTGCGGTTGATGAGTTGCATGGCGCGCACGGTGTCGGTTTCCTTGATGCCGAGGATGCGGTTGCCGAAATAGCTCCAGAACAGCATATAGCCGCTGATGAGCGTGATCGACAGGGTGAACAGGTTATCGAGCAGGAACTGCTGCACTTCGGTACTCCTCATATTTCCGGGAGGCGAATTCTAACAGAGGCTGGAAGCGCCCGGGCTGCTGCGTAGCCAGTTGCGCCAGTTCCGCGCGCGCGCGCGGGTATTCGGCGGGATAGGCCCAGATGGATCGTTCCACTTGCGCGCGCGCCGCCGGCGCGCGGTCGGACCAGGCCAGCAACCAGGCCTGATGGTAGCTCAGCGTGGCAGTGGGGATGAAGCGCAGGGCGTGTTCGTTCAAGGCGAGCTTTTGCGCCAGCTTGTCCTCGCTCGGTTCCATCATGCCGGCGATGAACAGTTGCGCATAGGAACCGAACAGCGGGTAATCCAAGCTCGCCAGCAGTTCGTCATGCGCCCGCGTCGCCGCCGCGACCCCCGAGGCGCCGGCATTGCGGACACTCAACGCGGCTTCCAGATGGCGGTAACTTTGCCGCCCCTGCCACAAGGACACGGCGCCCAGCACAAGAATCGCGGCCACCGCGAGTCGGCCCACGCCGCGCAATTCCAACTTGTGACTGATGCCGTCATATGCGCCGAGAAGGAAGGCGGCGATGCCGATGAAGTAGGCATACCACAGGGGATATTCGAGCAGGCTGTGGATGGCGAGCACGGCCAGCAGGGCATAGCCCCACCAGTGTTCAAGGGTGAACTGCGCGCGCCGCACGAATGCTTGCCACGCCCACAGCCCCAGCGTAACAAAGAGCACGCCGAGCCCGGCCAGCCCGGTTTCAGCCGCCAGTTGCAGCACGATGTTGTGCGCGTTGTTGTAGAGGCCGGTAACGGCGGGATTGCGCAGCTCCGCCGCGAGTTGCAGATGCTGGTAAGCGAATTGGCCAAACCCCGCGCCAAACAGGGGGAACTGGGCAAAGATCAGCCCGGCCTCGCGCCACAGATGGAGGCGGATGCTGCCGCTGGCGGCTTCGCCGATCAATCGCTCGGCGGCGGTGACGCTGCCGCTGCCGCCCTGCAGCCAGGGCAGTTGCACCAGCCCGTGCATCAGCAGATAACCTAGCCACAGCGCGGTGGCAAAGCCGAGCAATGGCTGCAGCGCACGGTCGCGGCGCTGCCACAGCCAGGCCAGCAGCAGGATGACGCTGAGATAGAGCCAGGCACTGCGCGAGCCCGACAGCACCAGGACGAACAGCATCGGTGTCGCCAGCAGCGCGGTCAGCCCAGCGTGCCAGCGGTAGCGTTGCTGCAACAAGCCGAGCGAAATGAGGCCGAGCGCGATGTAGTTGGCGTAGTGGTTGGGCTGCGCGAGGTTGCCGAACACCGCCGCCGCGACCTTGCCGGTGATGAAACCGTCGAGAAGCGTGTGCCAGCGATAGTACTGCAGGATGCCGGCCAGGGTATTCAGTTCGGCGCCGGCCAGCAAAAAGACGGCCAGCGCCGCGCTGACGGCCGGCAAGCCCAGTTCCGCCCGCAGGTGCTGTCCCAGCATCATCAGCAGCGCGGCAAACAGGAAATACAGGGAGAGCAGCAGGACCTGGTCGAAATGTTCGACCAGCCCCCCGATGAATTGCAGCAACAGCAACAGCATCAGTCCGATCGGCAGCAACACGATGCCCGGCACTTGCGGCGCCTGCCAGAACCGGGTTGTCAGCAGCAGGGGCAGCGCCAGCACGCCCAGCAGCGCGGTCGCCCACTCCTGATAGAAAGTGGTAACGGGATACGCGTGGTAGGGATACAGAAAAGGCAATACCCACATCAGGCCGACCAGCGCCAGACTGATGCGGGCGATACCCGTCCGCGCAGGTGCCGGGTTTAGCAACTGCCCTTGACGCCGAAGCGGGCCAGGATGTTATTTAGCGGGCAGATCCGGGTGAAGCCGCTCTGGAACAGGTTCAGGCCGACAAAGGCGGTGAGCAACAGAAAATATTCGCTCACGAACAGGGGACTGGCCGTTGCTCCCAGCGCCAACGACAACACAATGAAAAAACCGGCGACGATACGGACGATGCGTTCTGCGTTCATGCTTGGCGGCTCCTGGAAATTCAGTGGGGTTACTGGAATTTCTTGTAAATCGACGCGTAATACAACACCGGAATCACCACCAGCGTCAACAGGGTGGAGACCAGGATACCAAAGATCAGCGACAGCGCGAGGCCGTTGAAGATCGGATCGTCGAGGATGAACAATGCGCCCAGCATCGCCGCCAGCGCGGTCAGGATGATCGGTTTGGCGCGTGCGGCGGCCGCGTTGATCACCGCAGGTTGTACCTCAACGCCCTCCCGCAATTGCAGATTGACGAAGTCCACCAGCAGGATGGAGTTGCGCACGATGATGCCGGCCAGCGCAATCATGCCGATCATCGAGGTCGCGGTGAACGGTGCGCCGAACAAGGCATGCCCCGGCATCACGCCGATGAGGGTGAGCGGAATCGGCGCCATGATGACCAGCGGCACGACATAGCTTTTGAACTGCGCCACCACCAGCAGATAGATCAGCATCAGCCCGACTGCGTAGGCGATACCCATGTCGCGGAAGGTTTCGAAGGTGACCTGCCATTCGCCATCCCACTTCAGGGCGTAGCTGGCATAGGGGTCGGCGGGCTGCCTGAAGAACCAGGATTGCAGCACGCCGCCCTGCTCCAGCGCCATGTTTTCAGTCTTTCTGTTGATGTCGAACATGCCGTACAGCGGGCTGTCCAGCTCGCCCGCCATGTCGCCCAGCACGTACACCACCGGCAGCAGGTCCTTGTGATGGATCGGCTGGTCGCGCTGCGCCCGCACCACTTGCACCAGTTCGGACAGCGGCACCAGTGCCCCGTCGCGGGCGCGCACCTTGAGTTTCAGCACTTCGTCGATGCGGCTGCGTTTCTGCTCCGGCAACACCATGCGCAACGGCGGCGCATATTTGGCTCCTTCCGCGTGCAGCGAGGTTACATCCTCGCCCGCCAGTGCTACGCTGATGGTTTGCGCGATGTCCTGCGTCGCCACACCGAGAATGGCGGCCTTGCTTTGCAGTACGCGCAGCGTCAGTTTGGGGGCGCTTTCGGTCACCGTGTCGTCGATGCCGACGATGTCGGATGTCTGCGCAAACTGCTCGCGCACCTTACCCGCAACCTGGCGCGCGCCGGCGTAGTCCGGCCCGTAAATTTCAGCCACCAGCGGTGACAGCACGGGCGGCCCCGGCGGCACTTCCACCACTTTGACCTTGGCATTCCAGCGGGCGGCAATCGCCTCGATCGGCTCGCGCAGCGCACGGGCGATCTCGTGGCTGCTGCGGTCACGACGATGCTTGTCCTGCAGATTGACCTGGATGTCACCCTGCTCCGACGCCTCGCGCAAATAATACTGGCGCACCAGACCGTTGAAATTGATCGGCGACGCTGTTCCCGCATAGGCCTGATAATCGGTGACTTCCGCAACGGTCGCCAGATAAGCGCCGATCTCGCGCATCGCGCCGGCCGTCTGTTCCAGCGCAGTGCCGCTGGGCATGTCCACCACCACCTGGAATTCAGACTTGTTGTCGAAGGGCAGCATCTTCAGCACAACCCGCTGCACGCCCACCAGCGATACGGACAGCAGCAGGGCAACCAGAATACCCAGCCACAACTTGCGCCGTGCCAGCTTGCCGTCCCGCCCATTCAGGAACGGGCCCAGGCGGTTGCGGAAAAATCGGGTGCTACGGGTCTCACCCTCCTCTTTCGCCACAGTGTGATGCGCAGCTGAAAACCGGTATGCCAGCCAGGGCGTGATGACGAAAGCGACCGCCAGCGAAATCAGCATGCCCATGCTGGCGTTGATCGGGATTGGGCTCATGTACGGCCCCATCAGGCCACTCACGAACGCCATCGGCAGCAGTGCGGCGATGACAGTCAACGTGGCGAGTATGGTCGGGCTGCCGACCTCATCCACCGCTGAAGGGATCGTCTCGGACAGCGGCTGATGCGGCGCCAGTTCACGTCGGCGATGGATGTTCTCGACCACCACGATCGCATCATCGACCAGGATGCCGATGGAGAAGATCAGGGCGAACAACGACACGCGATTGAGGGTAAAACCGTAGGCCCAGGAGGCGAACAGCGTCATCGCCAGGGTCAGCAACACCGCCACGCCGACGATGAATGACTCGCGCCGGCCGAGCGCAAACCAGACCAGTGCAACCACCGCAAAAGTGGCGAAAAAAAGCTTCTGGATCAGCTTCATCGCCTTGTCGTTGGCGGTCTCGCCGTAATTGCGCGTCACGGTGACGTGCACATCATCCGGAATCACGCGACCTTGCAACTCCTCTGCCCGTTGTTGCACCGCGCGCGCCACCCGGACCGCGTTTTCACCGGGTTTTTTGGTGATGGCGACGGTCACTGCGGCAAATTCGCCCTGTACCCCAATCCCCTTGTCCTGTCCCGCCGCGCCGACACCGAGCCAGACATAGTTCTCGGGCAGATCGGCTTCGTCCCGCACCTCGGCCACATCGTGCAGGAACACCGGCTTGCCGGCGGATACGCCCACCACCAGTTGCCGCACTTCCGCCGCATCGGTCAGAAAATTGTTGGTTTGCACCAGCACTTCGCGGTTGTGCTGCACCAGATAGCCGGCACTCTGCGACACGTTGGCCGCCTGCAACGCGCCCCGCACCTCCTGTAGCGAAAGTTGGTAGGCATTCAAAGCCTCCGGGTCGAGCAGGATGCGCACCGCACGCCGACTCGCCCCCAGCGTGCTCACTTCGCGCGTGCCGGGCACCCGCTTCAATTCGGTCTCGATCGCATGCGCCACCTGGGTCAGCGCCAATCCACCGCCCACCGCTTGTTCGCGCCACAGGGTCAGTGCCAGGATCGGGACATCGTCGATGCCGTGCGCCTTGATCAGCGGCGGCTGCACCCCCAGGGTCGGCGGCAGCCAGTCCGCATGCGAGTTGATGACGTCGTACAGTTTGACCAGCGACGGAATGTGCTGCTCGCCCACCTTGAACTGAATGGTCAGAATCGACTTGCCGGGTTGCGACACCGAATACACGTGGTCGATGCCGGCGATCTGCGACAACACCTGTTCCGCCGGGGTGGACACCGTGCGCGCCACGTCTTCGGCCGAAGCGCCGGGATAGGCGATCAGCACGTTGGCCATGGTCACGTTGATCTGCGGTTCCTCCTCGCGCGGCGTCACCAGCACCGCAAATGTGCCCAGCAGCACGGCAATCAGCGCCAGCAGCGGCGTCATCTGAGAATGCAGGAAGATGCGCGCGATGCGCCCGGAGAGACCCATTATTTCTTGATCACCATGCCCGCCTGCACCGCATCCAGCGCGATACGCTCGCCGTCTTGCAGTCCCGCCAACACTTCAATTTCTCCATCCTCGGTGCCCGCCCCGAGACGCACCTGGCGCAGACGTGGCATGCCCTGTTCATCCACCACATACACCGCCACCACTTCATGGCGGCGCACCACGGCACTGGCCGGGATCAACAGCTTGTTTTCCTTGCCCACGACGAAATGGGTGCGCACGAACATGCCGGGGTAGAGATTGGGCTGATTCGCCGGCAGGCCGATGCGCACCGGCGTGCTGTGCGTGCGCAGGTCGGCGGAAGGCTGCACGGTGACCGAAGCGGCCTTGATCCAGCGATTCAGGGAAGGCACTTCCACCGTCACTTCCGGGTGCGCGCCGATGTCTTGCAGGCGGTCCTGCGGCACATTGGCGATGACGCGCAACTGCGACGGATCGAAACCGGTCATCAGTGGCTTGCCCACCGTCACCATCTCGCCCAGCTCGACATGGCGCGCCGCCACCACGCCACCATAGGGCGCGACGACGGCGGTATAGCTTTGCGCCAGCGCCGACTGCTGCGCGCCCGCCGCGCTTGCCTGGGCCTGCGCCTGCGCCATTTCAAAATCAGAGCGGGCCTTATCCAGCGCGGCCTGGCTGATGAATTTCTGCGCAAAGAGTTGTTGCGCGCGCGCGTAGTTCAAACGGGCGTTGTCCAATGCCGCCTGCGCCTGCGCCAATTGCGCGTTGCTGCCCGCCGCCATTTGGTTCGCTTCGCGCTCGTCGATGCGCACAATGATCTGCCCCGCACTAACCCGGTCTCCGACATCAAAATAAATCGACTTGACGCGGCCGGATATCTGCGCCGACACCGTCGATTGGCGCGCCGCCTCGACCACGCCATCGATACTGTAGCGCTGGTCAATTTCACGCGCTTGCACCTGGGCCGTGCGCAAAGGCTGCGCGCTGACGCCATTCGCCAGCGTCAGCATCAGCAACGAAAAAAACGCGATTCCAGATGTGTGCATGACTGCATCCTGCTGCAAAATAGTCTATTAGGATATTCTAATACACTTTGAATGGCAAGGATTGAGTCCTTAAACTGCTGTAAATAGATTGGTTGGCAGCCACCGCTTCGATTCGGTAAATTAACGTTAACGAGACGATCAACAACCGAAGGAGAAGAAGCGATGGCTGGATATGAGATTAGCGTAGGTTCGGAATTGTTGCCAGGTCTTTTGAACGGGCAGGACGGGCTGGCGAAGCTGGTGGAGACGGTGCTCAACCAAGTGCTGGAAGCGCAGGTGGCGGAAACGCTGGGAGCGGGTCGGCACGAGCGCACGGACGATCGGCAAGGCTACCGCAACGGCTACCGGGCGCGCACGCTCTACACGCGGGTCGGGCCGGTGACCCTGCGGGTGCCGCAGACGCGGGACGGCAGTTTCTCGACCGACATCTTCAAGCGCTACCAGCGCAGCGAACAGGCGTTCGTGCTGGCCTTGATGGAAATGGTGGTGAACGGGGTATCCACACGCAAAGTGTCCGCGATCACGGAAGCGTTGTGTGGTGCCAACTTCTCCAAATCAACGGTCAGCGCGTTATGTGCAGGACTTGAGCCTCGGGTGCGCACCTTCAACGAGCGGCAGCTGGAAGGCGGGTACCCAAGAGGAAGCCAGCCAAGACCACTGCACCAGTACAGGACTTGTCTCATATCTTCATGCTCAGAGCTTTTGCACAGTCTTTGGAAGATCGGGCTACAGCTATGTTGAGCTTGGCAGAGAACTTGAAAACCTATGCCAATAGAAAAGAGATGATGGAAAGCTTTGCAGAGAAGTTCCCTCCGAAGTCCAAACCTGGGGTTCACAAAAATCCCAAAATAGGATAAAGTCCTTACATGAACACAATCACAGAGCAAATCTCTTTCTTGAAAGAGGAAGCAGAAACCAATAGCCCCAAGAGCCCCAAGAGCCAAAAAAGGACTCAAGGAGGCATTGCCACGTCCAATGTGATGATGTCTGCATTTGTCTCTGGGAATGCAGAGGTGTTTCCGCAGATTCTTGATTTGCATGTTCCAGATGGAGCCAAGATTGCAGACGTCACTTATGGCACTGGCGTCTTCTGGAAAAATGTTGATCTCAGCCGTTATGAGCTTCTGCCGTCAGATATAGCAACTGGCATTGATTGCCGAGCACTGCCATACGAAAACGAAAGCCTTGATGCCATTGTGATTGATCCTCCCTATATGGAGGGACTTCTGAGAAACAAGAAGGATCACAAGGCTGGTGCTGGCTCTCATTCAGCTTTCAGGGAATACTATTCCAATGGGGACGAAGTAAATCATGACGGCCCCAAGTGGCATGGTGCGGTCACTGATCTGTATTACAAGGCAGGTGCAGAAGCAATCCGAGTCCTGAAAGACAAGGGAATTGCCATTGTTAAGTGTCAAGACGAAGTATCAGCCAATCGTCAATGGCTAACTCATGTTGAAATTATCAACCACTACGAAGGACTTGGCTTTTACACCAAAGACCTGTTTGTAGTGGTTCGTCAGAACAAAGCTGTCATTGCACGATTGAAGAAGCAGGTTCATGCACGGAAGAACCACAGCTATTTTCTTGTTTTCGTGAAGGTTCCCAAAGGAAAAAAGCGATCTCAAATGAGGGGTTAAGATTTTGGAGCTTTGACAACATCCACGGTCTTGACTTCAATCGCTTCTTCACCAACCACCTTGGGTCGAGGCTGCTCCTTCTCCTGAATTAACTCATCCAGAATCTTGAATGGGTCATCGCTAAAAGGAGGTTGCGGTGGCCACGTGACAGGAACCAAAGAAGCTATTAGCTGCCGTCTTTGTTCCTCAGTGTATTTTTTGAACGATGACGTGGGTAGGTCTTTATTCTTTGCAAAAGAAAATCGCCACTGCTCACCAAAGGCAAAGCAGTTCACCGCCAACAGATCAAATTCGCCACGGAGCAGCAGAGTAGTATTCAACTCTGTTCCGTCAGCAAATTTGACTATTCGGCGATCACTGCCATCAACTTGAGACTTGCCAGCCCAAGAATCATCGCCCAAGTCCTTGCACATATTTGTTTGCAAGCTCTTGACTTCAACAATGAATTCATGACCCTTGTATCTAATGCGACGATCACCCTTCTTGGTTCTGTCGTGGTCATCGTCCTTTGACGACTCAGTGATTTCAGGGTGATTCAAGAACTGGTCATGAAACTTCTTCTCAGCAATGTAGCCAAGATTCATGCCCCGCAAGCTTGGATTCTGGTCTATTAGCTCAGTAAATTCCTGCTCAGAGATTTCCCATCTCTCAAGGATAGATTTCTTCTTGGTCATCGGTATCAAGCCTTTTTAGGATAGAAATAGGCTTGACACAGAGAGCTTTACAGACATCCAGGAACTCAACAACGTCAAGCCGCCGCTCACCGCTTTCATATTTCGAAACATACGATTGCGGTTTGCCAATGCGAGACGCGACCTCCTGCTGGGTCAGGTTGTTCTTCTGGCGGGCTTCTATCAGTGCCCCTTGGAAGTGCTCATACCTTGTGTCTCTCGCCATGCTGACCATTGTCTATCCTCTTTTGGAATATCCCAAAACAGGATGATGCAACTGATTGAGCCCTTAAACTGCTGTAAATAGATTGGTGGGCAGCCACCGCTTCGATTCGGTAAATTAACGTTAACGAGACGATTAACAACCGAAGGAGAAGAAGCGATGGCTGGATATGAGATTAGCGTAGGTTCGGAATTGTTGCCAGGTCTTTTGAACGGGCAGGACGGGCTGGCGAAGCTGGTGGAGACGGTGCTCAACCAAGTGCTGGAAGCGCAGGTGGCGGAAACGCTGGGAGCGGGTCGGCACGAGCGCACGGACGATCGGCAAGGCTACCGCAACGGCTACCGGGCGCGCACGCTCTACACGCGGGTCGGGCCGGTGACGCTGCGGGTGCCGCAGACGCGGGACGGCAGTTTCTCGACCGACATCTTCAAGCGCTACCAGCGCAGCGAACAGGCGTTCGTGCTGGCCTTGATGGAAATGGTGGTGAACGGGGTATCCACACGCAAAGTGTCCGCGATCACGGAAGCGTTGTGTGGTGCCAACTTCTCCAAATCAACGGTCAGCGCGTTATGTGCAGGACTTGAGCCTCGGGTGCGCGCCTTCAACGAGCGGCGGCTGGAAGGCGGGTATCCGTTCGTGTTGGTGGACGCGCTGTTCATCAAGAGCCGCGAAGAAGGCGAAGAAGATCGCGTGGTTTCCCGTGCAGTGCTGATCGTATCCGGCATCCGGTCGGACGGTTACCGCGAAATACTCGGGGTGAAGATGGGCGATACCGAGAGCTTCGCCATTTGGGAAGAGACCTTCCGCTGGCTCAAGGGGCGAGGGCTCAAAGGC